>WFOX01000107.1 GCA_015487905.1 Mariprofundales bacterium | reverse complement strand
GAGCTTGGCGGGCATACGCTTTATCTGCACGCCTCCACGACCCAGCTTGGCCGCGGCGAGCCGCCCGAGGATACGGCGCGGGTGCTTTCGCGCATGGTGGATGTGATCGCCGTGCGCACGCACGCGCATGCGACCTTGGAGCGCTTTGCGGCCTTCTCATCCGTGCCCGTGATCAATGCGCTCACCGATGCGCACCATCCGTGCCAGTTGCTCGCCGATGTGCTCACCTTTGAAGAGCATCGCGGGGAGATTGCGGGCGCGACGATCGCCTGGGTGGGCGACGGCAACAACATGGCGCACTCGTGGATTGAGGCGGCGGCGCTTTTTGGCTTTCGGCTTAGGCTTGCCTGCCCCGAGGGCTTTGCGCCGGATTCGGCACTTGTGGAGGAGGCGCGGCGGCGCGACGCGGATGTGGCGCTTGTGGGCGCGCCCGAGGAGGCCGCGCTTGGTGCCGATGCGGTGGTGACCGATGTTTGGGCCTCTATGGGTCAGGAGGAAGAGGCCGAGGCGCGCAGGCGGGCCTTTGCCGGCTATCAGGTGGATGGGCGGCTTATGCGCCTGGCGGCGCCCGATGCGATCTTTTTGCATTGTTTGCCTGCGCATCGCGGCGAGGAGGTTGCGGCCGAGGTGCTGGAGGGGCCGCAATCCGTCGTTTGGGATGAGGCCGAAAACCGCCTGCACACGCAAAAGGCATTGCTTTTGTTCCTGCTCGGCGCGTAGGTCGCACTTTCGCGCGACACAGCACCGGCGGGTGCAAGCGCGGGCGCGCATGCATCTGCATTGGGCTTGAAACCGCGCGCAGGCGCCTCCATATTCGCGCCCGAGATCCACAGAGAAGGGGGATGCACGGATGCGCGCGCTCAAGGGACTGTTCCTGCTCATAATCGCGAACCTCGCGGTTTTCCTTACGCTTGCGATCACGGGGAATCTGCTTATTCATTTCGTGCTTCCCGCCATCGGCATTGACCTTCGCGGCAGCATCGCGACCTACGACTTCGCCTGGGCGATGGTCTTCGGCTTCGGCGGCGCGTTCATCTCGCTGTTGTTTTCCAAGCAGTTCGCGCGCTCCATGTATCCGATGCAACCCGTCATTGAACCTAAGACCGAAAAAGAGTTTCTCGTTTACAACACCGTGAAGGAGCTTTCGGCGCGTGTGGGCATCCGCATGCCCGAGGTTTGGGTCTATTGGGCTGATGAGCCCAATGCGTTTGCCACAGGCCCCTCGCGCAACAACGCGATGGTGGCGGTCTCCTCGGGGCTTGTGGAGAACCTCAGCGATGATGAAGTGCGCGCGGTGCTCGCGCACGAAATCGGCCACATCGCGAACGGCGATATGGTGGCCACCACCTTGCTGCAGGGACTGATGAACACTTTTGTGTATTTCCTATCCACCTTCATCGCGCGCATCGCCGCATCCGCAACAAGCCGCGACGAGGAGCCGAACTGGCTTGTGTATTTCCTCGTGCAGACGGTCTTGCAAATCCTCTTTTCGGTGCTGGCGACGATCGTCGTCATGTGGCATTCGCGCCGGCGCGAGTTCGCGGCGGATCGCTTTGCAGCCGAGATGGTGGGGGCGGAGCCGATGATCCGCGCGCTTGCTAAGATTGATGCGATCGCGCGCGCATTGCCCGCGCCTGAGGCTGCCGAGCCGGATGCGCTTGCCACGCTCAAGATCCACGCATCCGAAAGCCGCATTGCGCGGCTGTTCATGAGCCATCCGCCGATTGAGGAGCGCATCGCGGCCTTGCGCGCGCTGCAAGCCCAAGGCCGCGTGCGCTGATGATGCCTCTGCTTGCGTTGCTTCGCTTCGGATTTAGCATTGCCTTTCCGCCAACGCGCGCGGTTAGCTCAGCTGGATAGAGCGTCGGCCTCCGGAGCCGAAGGTCAGAGGTTCGAATCCTCTACCGCGCGCCAGTTTCCTTTTTCTTCCCGCGTGTTCCCTTGCTCCTTTCCGTGCTTTCCAGCCGCCCCGCACGGGGGGCTTGACAAGCCCGTTTGCACCCGCCACGATTCCGAAGATGAACGCGGATTCATCTTGCGTTCAAGAAAGCGTCTCGCGAGAGGAGGGCGTGCATGAAGCGAGCGATCTGGCTCACCATCGTGGCGGGCATGACCACAGGGATGGGGAACGGCTCCGTGTTCACGGCGGCGTTCCTGCTCTATGTCGGTCGCGGCCCCTGGGAGCAGGCGGGCCTGTGGGGCATGGATCCCTACAATCCGATGTATTACCAGGGCGTGGCCGACTGGATCATGATTCTCTTCGGTATCGGCTTTGTGCTGATTTTGGGCTACGCGCTCAAGCAGCACGCGATCATTGAAGGATTCCAAAAGGAGTGAGGAGGGGAGCATGGATACGATTGCGGCCATTCTCGGTATCGTGCTCGCCTTCTCGTCCATGTGGTTCGGCTGGTATATGCTGATGCCGGGCCAGCATGACGAGGAGGCGGTGCGCGAAGAGCACGAATAAACCACCCCAAGGAAGGAGGTCAATACGATGCTGAAATATCTCTTCGCACGAGAAGAGGACATCCCGCAGGGATCGGCGGCGATTTACGCGGGTGTGTCCGCGATCGCCTGGTTCATCATCGGTGCGGGGCTTGGCTCGTTCAACGCGGCCAAGCTCGCGTTTCCGGACTGGTGGCACGGCTACTACTCGTTGCAGTTCGGCCACATGCGCCAGGTGCATGTCCATGCCGTGATCTTCGGCTGGATCGTGCTCGCGTTTGTGGCCAGCTCGTTCTACATCGTGCCCACGCTCGGCAACACGAAGCTCTGGAGCGAGAAGCTCGGCATCTGGAATGTGCTGCTTTGGAATGTCGGGCTGGCGCTCGCGCTCGCGCTTCTGTGGACGGGTATCACATCGGGTCGTGAGTATTCGGACCACATCTGGCCGATTGACCTCTACATCGCCTTCTTCATGGCGGTGCCGTGGGCGGCCAATGTGTGGCTCACGATCCTGAATCGCCGCACGCAGGGTATCTACACGACGAACTGGTTCTTTGCCGGCTCCACCTTCATGACGATCATTGTGTTCCTGATCGGCAACTTGCCCGAGTGGTTCCACTTGACGGGTCTCAACGAGGCCTACATGACCTGGTGGTTTGCGCACAACGTGCTCGGGCTGCTGATCACGCCCGTGGCGGCGGCGATCACCTACTACATCATCCCGAAGATCACGGGCAATCCGCTCTATTCGCACCGCGTGGGCCATCTGCACTTCTGGTCCATCGTCGTGTTCTACTCGACGCCGGCTGCGCACCATCTCATGAGCGCGCCGCTTCCTGAGTGGCTTAAGTCGTTCGCCTCGGTGGAGGGCGTGCTGATTCTGGTGCCGGCGATCGCCTATGTGACGAACATCCTGCTCACGATGCAGGGCAAGTGGCGGATGTTCGTGGAGAATGTGGAGGTGAAGTTCACGATCACGGGCGTGCTGCTTGCGATCCCGCTCAACTTCCAGGGCGGCTTCCAGCAGACGCGCGCGATCAACTGGTATATCCACGGCACGGGTTGGATCGTGGCTCATGCGCACTTGGCGCTGCTCGGCTTTTCCACCTTCGCCGAGGCCGCGGCCGTTTATTACGGCTTGCAGGTGCTCACGGGCCGCAAGCTCTGGAGCTACAGCCTTGCGAACTTCCACTTCTGGATGCTGCTCATCGGCTTTTCGCTCTACTGGATCTCCATGACGATCGCGGGGCTGATCCAGGGTGCGGGCAAGATCTACCAGGTGCCCTACATTGATGTGGTGATCGCGGAGCACCCCTACATGATCGTGCGTTGGCTCGGCGGCACGCTCGTGTTCCTTGGCAACATCATTTGGCTCTGGAACATGTATATGACGGTCAAGGAAGGCACGCCGGTGCCCGAGGGCCGTCAGCCGCACGAGCTCGCTTACGAGCGCTAAAGCGCTCATCCCCGCCGGGGGAAGGGTTTTCCTTCCCCCGCATGGCGGGGCAACAACACTAGGAATGAGGGAGGAGAGCAGTGGCGTTCAGGCAATATCGGATCGGCTCCATCATGTTTGGTGTCGCGCTCGGGACATCCATGATGGTGACGATCTTCTTCCCGAGCATTGACATGTCCAAAGTGGAAGCAACGAAGTATGCGTTGCAATACATGCTCATGTATGGCCGCGAATCGGCTTTCGCCTATGAGGACCCGTTCTTGGAGGGCAAGGGCAAGCCGATCACGGTCGTGTTGTCCAAGGATCCGAAGACGGGGCAGCCGCTTGCTGAGAAGGTGACGGCGTATGTGTATAAGCCCGGCACGCCGTTCCCGTCGCCGCTCGTGCACGAGGGCAAGCTCGGCGACAAGATTGAGCAGGCGAGCGCCGACCTCGGCAAGTATAAGCAGGCGACGGAGGCGCAGGGGGCCGTGTTCCTCGTTCGCGAGACGAAGGACGGCACGCCTTACATTGAAAACGCGACGGCCACGCGCGGCTGGACGCCGGAGGCGACGCTTGCGGCGGCCGATCAGCAGTTCTATGCGGGTGCGGGACGCACGATGTTCATCCGTGAGGGCTGCTGGTGGTGCCACACGCTGCTTCCGGAGCAGACGAAGGACTGGCAGACCTTCGGCCGTCCGCCCGTGATCGGCGACTTCAACGGCACATCGCCCACGACCTTCGGCTCCGACCGTAAGGCGCCGGATCTGTTCCATGTGGGGTCGCGCAACAGCTCGCGCGAGTGGATGACGCTGCACTTCTTCAATCCGCGCCTCGTGCAGCCGCACTCCATCATGCCGCGCTACGACTACCTCTGGTATACGGGGGTCAAGGACAAGGCCAAGGCGAAGCAGCTTCAGGAATACATCAAGCGCTGGGACAAGGAATACTTGGCCTATGCGCGCGGCGAGCGCGTCTATCCGCCTGAGGTGCCGGAGCCGCCGGCGGATTCGGATGCGCGCAAACTCATTGACTTCGTGCTGACGCTGAAGTAAAGGAGGGAAACGATGGCGTGGAGATGGGATCGGCCGCTTTACACGCTGGCCACGGACGATGAAAACGCGCGGGCGCAAGAGCTCTGGGAAAGCGAAGACCTCGGGGGAATGACGGAATACAACAACCCGATCCCCCGTCCCGTGATCGCGCTCTTGCTGCTCGTGTTCTTCACGGCGATGGCGATCACCTTCCCGCTCTACGGGCAGCGCCCGACGGCCGCGGACTACGCGGACTACATCGCGCTGCTCAACTCGGAGCCGGTGCAAAAGATCCTCAACGACAAAAGCCGGCCCTATCACGAGCGGACGAAGGCAGCTCTGCAGCTCATTCTGGATCGCGTGAAGGAGTTTGACGCAGGTTCGCGACGCCAGTTCCTGCGCGACCAGAATG
>WFOX01000106.1 GCA_015487905.1 Mariprofundales bacterium | reverse complement strand
TGGCGCAAGGATGTGCCGATTTTGGGCGGCGCGCCCGATTTCGTGCTGGCCGACGGCGTGCTCGTGAAGGGTAAGGCGCAAAAGGCGGCGCCCGCGCCGCTTGCGATCGCGCGCGATCCCTGGCGCTCGCGCGTGCTCACTGAGCAGCAACACGCGCCTTCGTTTCGCATTGGGCTTGCCGATGGCGAGCGCTTCGTGCTTGTGCGGCTGCGCACGCAAGAGGCCGCGGCCAAGGGGCGCCTTGTGATTGAGGTGCCGGAGGATGCAGAGGCCTCGTTCGTGGAAGTCACAGCCGGGGCAACCCAAGGGGCTACGCTCGCGCTCACCGAGCTGCGCCTTGCGCGCGGCGCAAGGCTTGCTTACTTGCGCGTGCATGCCGAAGAAGCGGGCGTGCAGTTTGCGCGCGTGGCGGCGCATGTGGGCGAGGGGGCCGAGCTTGCGGTGCATCTTGCCGAGATCGGCCAGGGCTGGGCGCGCACGGAGCTATTGGCCGCGCTGGATGGAGAGGCGCGGGTTCATGCAGGCGTGCTCATCGCGGCAGGCGGCCGGCGCCTTGCCGATGCGCGCGTGCTCATCCTGCATGAAGGCCCCGAGACGGAAAGCGCGATTCGGATGCGGGCGCTGGCCGCCGGGCGCGCGCATGCGATCTATCATGGGCGCGTCGTGATGCCGCCCATCGCCGATGCCGCCGCCACCGACCAGCAGGCGAAGGGCATCGTGCTTTCTGAAAGCGCACGGCTGGAGGCGCGGCCTGATCTAGAGATTGAGCACGACAATGTGCGCGCAAGCCACGGCTGCGCGATCGGCGGGCTCAACGCGGATGCGCTCTTTTATCTTCGCGCGCGCGGGATTCCCAAGGAAGAGGCCGCGGCGATGCTGGCGCGCGCCGAAGCCGATGAAGCACTTGCCGGCCTTACCGAGGATGTGCGCGCAAGGCTTTTGCGGGCGGCGCTCGCCCAGGTGGGGCTTTCCCGATGACGCTGAATGTTTCTGCACTGCGCGCCGCATTCCCGGCGCTTGCGCAAGAGGTGCATGGCAGGCCCCTTGCCTATCTGGACAATGCGGCGACGACCCAGCGCCCGCGCGCCGTCGTGGAAGCGATCGCGCGCTTTTATGAACACGACAACGCCAATGTCCATCGCGGCGTGCATGCGCTCGCCGCACGCGCAACGGATGCCTATGAGGCCGCGCGCGCGAAGCTTGCCGCCTGGATCGGCGCGCGCTCGCCGCGCGAGATCGTCTTTGTGCGCGGGACAACCGAGGCGATCAATCTCGTCGCCGCCACCTGGGGCCGCAAGCACATTGCTTCCGGCGATGAGATTCTGCTCACCGAGATGGAGCACCATGCGAACATCGTGCCCTGGCGGATGCTTGCCGATGCGGTGGGGGCGAGGATCGTTGTCGCCCCCATCCGCGCAGACGGCGCATTGGATCTGGATGCCTTTCGCGCGCGGCTTTCCGCGCGCACGAAGCTTGTCGCGATTACGCATGTGTCCAATGCGCTCGGCACGATCAATCCCGTGGAGGAGATCACGGCGCTTGCAAAGCAAAAGGGCGCGCATGTGCTCATTGACGGCGCGCAGGCCCTTGCGCACCTGCGCCCCGATGTCGCCGCGATCGGCTGCGATTTCTATGCGATGAGCGCGCACAAGGCCTTCGGCCCCTTCGGCATCGGCGCGCTTTGGGCGCGCGAGGAGATCCTCGCCGCGATGCCGCCCTATCAAGGCGGCGGCGAGATGATCCGCACGGTCTCGTTTGAGAAGGTGGAGTTCGCGGAGCATCCGCACCGCTTTGAGGCGGGCACGCCGAATGTCGCAGGCGCGATCGGTTGGGCCGCGGCGCTGGATTGGATGGCGAAGCTGGACTTTCAGGCCGTGCATGCGCATGAGCAGGCGCTTTTGGAGGCCGCAAGTGAAGCGCTAGGCGCGATTCCGGGGCTTGTGATCCACGGAACGGCCAAAGCCAAGGCGCCGATCGTGTCCTTTACGGTCAAGGGCGTGCATGCGCACGATCTCGGCACGATTCTGGATCAGCACGGCGTGGCCGTGCGCGCAGGACACCACTGCGCGATGCCGCTTATGCAGCGCCTTGGCGTGCCCGCCACGGCCCGCGCCTCGTTCGCCTGCTACAACACGCACGAAGAGGTGGAGGCGCTTGCCGAGGGTGTGCGCGCGGCCATGCGCATGTTCGCATTGGAGGCCTGATGGACGCGCTGCGCGAGCTTTATCAGCAACTCATCGTGGAGCACCACCGCCATCCGCGCAACTTCGGCAAGCTCGTGCCCGCCGATGCCGAGGCCGAGGGCCGCAATCCGCTGTGCGGCGATCATCTGCATCTCTATCTGCGCTGGGATGAGCAGGGGCGTATTGCCGATGTGCGCTTTGAGGGCGAGGGCTGCGCGATCTCGGTGGCCTCAGCCTCGCTTATGACCGAGGCATTGCGCGGCAAAACAAAAGAGGAGTTTGAAGACCTTTTTGAGAAGGTGCATGCGATGCTCACGGGCAAGGCCGAGCCCGATCCTGAGCTTGGGAAGCTCGTGGCTCTGGCCGGCGTGCGCGCGTTTCCGGTGCGCGTGAAGTGCGCGACGCTCGCCTGGCACACGGCCAAGAAGGCCGTGGAAGAAGGAAAAGGAATCGCGACCACGGAGTAGCATCATGGAGGTGGTGCTTGCGCGCGATGTGGATGCGGTGCTCGTGCCCTCGGGCATGCCGATCGTGATCCCGGCGGGCACGCGCGTGCGCATCGTGCAGGATGCAGGCGGCGCGGTCACGGTGGATACGGGCGGCAACCTCGCGCGCATTGAGGAAAAGGATCGCGAGGCGCTCGGGCTGGAAGCGGAAAAGCCCGCACAAGAAGTGGCACCGCCTGCCGATCGCGACGAGGCCGAGAAACGCGCTTGGGAGGCGCTCCGGCGCTGCTACGATCCCGAGATCCCGATCAACATCGTGGATCTAGGGCTTGTTTATGAACTGCGCATAGAGGAAGCGGAAGAAGGCTATCGCGCCTATGTGAAGATGACGCTGACAGCCCCGGGATGCCCCGTGGCGCCGATGATCGTGGAGGATGTGCGCAAAAAGCTTTTGCAGGCGGGGCTGGCCGAGGCCCAAGTGGAGCTCGTCTTTGATCCGCCTTGGGATCGCTCGCGCATGTCCGATGAGGCCAAGCTCAGACTGGGGTGGCTATAAATGGCATGGATTCGTGTGTGCCGCGATGAGGAACTTTCGCCAGGTGCGATGCGCGCCGTGCATCGCATGGAAGGCTCGGTGATCGTCGTGCGGCTTTCGGATGGGACGCTGGCCGCGCTGGAAGACCGCTGCTCGCACGATGACGGCGAGCTCTGCACGGGAAAGCTGGAGGATGACGCGGTCGTCTGCCCGCGGCACGGCGCGCGCTTTGATCCGCGCACGGGCGAGGCACTCACACCGCCCGCCTATGAGCCGGTTGCAAGCTTCCCTGTGCGCGTGCGCGACGGCTGGATTGAGGTGGAGATTTAGGCTGCGGCACCGCGTGCGCGCAAAAGCTCCAGCAACACTTGCGCATCGTGCGGGGCGGCCGCGCCGCCGTCGTTGTTGAAAAACACCCAAGCCTCATCCGTTTGCACAAGCTGATCGGCAAGCGCAGCCAACTCCGCCTCGGTGTAGTGATTCGCATGCGTGGGACGGCCATGCATGCGCACATAGGCGCGCCCGTTCGTCGCCACAAAGTCTTCCGGCATGCGCGGCGAAGAAACGGTCACAAACACGGCGCCGCGCTCAGCAAGCGCCCGATACACCTCATCTTGCCACCAGCTTGGATGGCGGAACTCCACGGCGCAAAGGAAGTCGTCCACGGGAAGCGCGTCCAACACGCGCGCAAGCATTTCCTCACCATAGTGCGCGCGCGGCGGAAGCTGGAACAAAAGCGGCCCCATCATGCCCGCGGCAACAAGCGGCTCCAGCGCTTCGCGCAGCGCCTGCAAAGGCTCCCTGCAGTTGCGAAACAACCGAATGTGCGTGATCAGCCGCGGCGCCTTGACCGCAAAGAGGAATCCAGAAGGTGCGCCGCGCATCCAGCCTTGCACGCGCTCTATGGTCGGGAAACGATAGAAGCTTGCATTGATCTCCACGCACGAGAAGCGCTCGGCATAGAAGCGAAACCAATGGTGCGTGGGAAGCTCTTCCGGGTAAAAACGGCCGCGCCAATGGCGATAAAACCAACCCGAACAGCCGACAGAGATGCGGCTCACCGAAGGGTTTTCAAATACGCGATGATGTCGGCGCGGTTTTGGGGGTCTTGCATGGCCGGATAGGGCGGCATGACCACGCCCCAGCGGTTGTTCTCCCGCAGCTTGCGAAAATAGGAATCCTCGCGCGCCATTTTCGGCGGATTCGCAAGCCAAGCATCCAGCCGCTCTTCGGATACGCGATCCAAAACGCCGGCAAGCCCGGGGCCGATCTTGTCCTCGTGCGTCGTCGTGTGGCAATGGGCGCAGATTTGCTCAAACAAGCGCTTGCCGCGCTCAGGATCGCCGCCCGCCCAGGCGGGCAAGGCGAGCACGCACAAAGCGGCCGCGATTAGGATTCGTCGCGCCACTTGATGGAACAACCGATCGTGGGATGCTGCGGCTGGGGGGGCTCCTTGCCCGCAAGCATCGCTTCCGCCGCTTCCAAAAGCTCTTGCCGCTTCACCTTGCTTTCGTCCTTCCAATAGTCGTCAATGCGTCCGTGGTAATAAAGCTTGCCGTGTTTGTCAAACATGTAGATGTCAGGCGTGCATTGCGCCTGGAATGTGCGCGCCACATCCTGCGTCTCATCCACGAGATACGGAAAGTCAATGCCCCATTCCACGATCTTTTCCTTCATTTTCTCCGGCGAATCTTCAGGATAGTCGGGATGGATGTTCGGATTGATCGCAACCGTATGGATGCCCTTTTCGCGCAATGTCCTTGCGTGGCGGATAAGCCGCGGCCAGACGGCCTGCGCATAGGGGCAATGGTTGCACATGAAGGCGACGATGAGGCCGTTCTCACCCATCTCGTCGCGCAGCCGGTGCTCGCGCCCCTCGGGATCCTTGAGCACGACATCGGGAAGCTCCCAGCCGAGATCCACATGAATGGAAGCGACCAGCGCCATCCAAAACCCCCTATCCGATCCAGATTTGTTTCGTGAGTGCAAGCAGCAGAATATAGGCATACAGCACAAGCGCAAGCGCGAATGCAAAGCCGTTGCGCCTGCGCAGCGCCAAGATCCCCAAAAGGATGTAGCCCACGACACACCCAAGCTTCACGGAAAGCCAAGGCTCGGCAAACGAATGCCCGCGCACGAACACGAGCAGCGCGCCTGAGGCAAGCAAGAGCACATCGTTTATATCCGGGATATAGCGCCGCCAAAGACGCGAAAGCGCTTTTCCGGTAAAGATGCGCCAAGCGCGGAACAAAAAGAGCAGGCCCGTATTGACGGCAAGCGCGATGTGCAACGCAAGCAACGCGCGGCTCATGGACGATGGCGGGAAAGCCAAACCAGCCGCGCGCTTGCCTCCAACGAACAAGCCCACTTGTAGGCCTCCTCCACGCTCGCGCCCCAAACATAGACGCCATGACCGCGCTCAATGCAAGCGCGCGCGGTGGTAAGCACATTGCTCACGCGCTCGGGCGCATCGGCGAAGTGGCGCTCGTAGGGGATCTCCACCACGGGCACCTCTTCCCCGAAGTAAAGCCTTCCTTCCAAGTCCAGCAAGCGCAGCGGCTCGCCGCTTAGCGTCAGCGCAAGCGCATGCGGCGCATGCACATGCAGCACCGAACGCGCTTCGGGCACGCGCTGATACACGCGCTGGTGCAACGGCGCATCGGAGGATGCGCGCTCAGGAATCGCACCCACGACCGGCACGCGCACGAGCATGTCCGCGCGGAAGCCATCGGCCATCGCGCCGCGCGGCGTGATCCAAAACCAGTCGCCTGCGCGCAGGCTCGCGTTGCCTGAGTGGGAATCGTTCAGGCCGAAGGCGCGCAACCGACGATACACGCGGGCGAGCATGCGCAGCTCCGCAGGGCGCGGTTCTTGCATCGGACGATCTTCCTCGTCTATATTGACCATGCTTTCCAACGCTCAAAGCTAGGGAGGGACGCATGCAACGCAACGGAGTGTGGATCGCCGCAGCAGCGCTGGCGCTTGCCGCTTGCGCGCCGAAGGTGGATCCGATGTCGGCGCCGATCACGCCGCAGGATCGCATCAAGGTGCAAATCCCCCAAGCCTGCGAAGTCGCTTACAACAACGCGCTGCCGACCGTGGCGGTCGTGGATTTCGCGAACAACACCTCGTTTGACATGGCCGCAGCCGTGGAGCACGCCGCCCAAGGCACCTCCACGACGACGAGCACGGGTGCCTCGGTGAGCGGCGTGGGCATCGGGGCGTCGCCTGCCGGCATCGGCGTGGTCGGGGCCGAAGCCCATGCCGAGCGCACGACGACGAACTTCGCTGAGCGCTCGCAAACGATTCAGCGGCAGATCAACGCCAAGCTCGGCGCAAGCGTGGCCGAAGGCGTGCAAAGCAAGCTCGTGGAAATGGGCGGCATGAAGCTCTTCACGCGCCGCCAGCTCAAGCAGGTGCTGGAGGAGCAAAAGTTCCAGATGTCGGGCCTTGTGGACCCGAAAACGGCCGTGCGCATCGGCAAGCTCGTGGGCGTGCGCTACATCATCACGGGCGCCGTGAACAATGCGCTCGTGAAATATGTGCCGCCTTCCGAGGACAACAGCAGCGGTGGCGGCCTTCTCGGCATGCTTGCTTCCGCCGCCGCCAAGGCCTTGGAGGGCTGGAATGTGGAAGTGGACATCGTGCTCAATGTGATTGATGTGCAAACGGGCGAGATGGTGTTCTCCAAGGAGGCCTCGGGCTTCGCCAACCTCGGCAACACGCCGAGCTTCTCCTACGATCTTTTGATCGGTGGCATCAAGAAGGCCGCAAAGCGCGCCGTGGACGACTTGCAGCAAGAGCTTGCGCAATACTTCCCGCTGCGCGGCTACATCATTCAGTTGCGCACGCCTGAGGGAGGTGAAAAGCGCTTTGCGCTGATCAATCTCGGGCGCATGCAAAAGGTGCAGCCCGGGCAGAAGTTCGCCGTGATTGACTTCCAAGAGGTGGAGGATCCGATCACGGGCAAGCGCACCTGCGATCAGGTGAAGCTTCCCGTGACGCTTACGATCTCCAACCAGGTGCAGGCGGATAAGGCCTGGGGCGTGGTGGAAGGCGACGGGCTTTCGCGCGTGAAGCTCGGCCAGGTCGTGGAGCGCACCGACATCACCGGAGCGATCTTCTGATGCCGGCGCGGACGATGCAGAACACGCGCGGCCAGGCGGGAGGGCGCCTCCTCCCGCCTGTGCTTTGCGCATGGCTTGTGCTGATGCCCACAGCGGCCCAGGCCGCCGCCAAGTGCGTGGAAGCAGAAGGTGTGGCGCCCCTTGCAGGTTCTGAGGCCGCCGCCAAAGAAGAGGCCTTTGCGCGCGCGAAATGGCGCGCGATGGAGACGGTCACAGGCGCAAACATTCAGACGAAAACCGTGCTGCAAAACTTCCGCCTTCTGGATCAGGCCATCGTGAAACAAGCGCGCGGCGTGATCCGAAGCGCGGAGATCAGCGAGGCCTTTCGCGCAGGCGACGAGTTCCATGTGGTTGCGCGCGTGTGCGTGGAGCCTGCGAATGCCGAGCAGGCCATCGCATTGCTTTCGCGCAACACGGGCGTGGTCGTCTTCGTCGTCGCCAAACGGCCGCGCATCAAGCGCCGCTGGGAAGGGGCTGAGCGCGAGCTTAAGTTCACGCAGCACCTAGAAGAAATGAATCCTGTGGCCGAGCGGCTCATTGACGAGCTTGCAAGCCGCCGCTTCGCCGTTTTTGATCCGATTGCAAGCGGAAAGATGGATGCGGATGCGCTTGCGGATGCGTTTGAAAACAACGATCTCGTGCGCATCAAGCAGCTGCTGCGGCTGATGCCCGCGAACTTCATCGTCTTCGGCGAGATTGAAACGAACTTCGGCCGCATCAAGGGTGATGATATCGGCTATGGGCTGTCCATGCCCGGCTATAGCGTGGATGCATCCTTGCGCTATCGGTTGCTTTTGCGCAGCGAAGACGGGCGCATGCGCATTCTTGGATCAGGGATCGTGCGCGAGCGCGGCATCGCGGCGGCGCCTGAGACCGCCTATGAAACGGCGCTGGAAAACCTTGCTGAGGTCGCCGTGCCGGAGATTGAGGAAAAGATCGCGCGCGAGGTGAAGGGGCTTACAAGGCCTGTGCGGCTCGTCGTGGATGGCGTGCCGAATACGGATGCGCTGTTTGCGATCAAGGATCGCTTGCAGATGATCCCGTGGGTGGAGCGCGTGGAAGAATCGGCAAGCGGCACCTTCACGATCTACTACCCGGACAAGACGATTTATCTCGCCAATGCCATTGCACGCATCAATCGGCTGGAGGTCACATCCATTGACCGCCAGCGGATTGAGGCGCGTTACCACTAAACCAGCAAAAAGGAGGGATCCATGAACCGCCATCTTCGCTTCTGCGCAGGTCTCGTTGCAGTGGCGGCGCTTGCAGCAGGCTGCGCGAAAAAGCCCCCGGAAAAACCCCAGCCGCCGCAGGTGCAAAACCCTGCCTTGCAGCAGGAGTTCGCGAACGCCCCCAGTTGGGTGCTCAACCCGCAATCAGCGGGCAAGCTTGTTGCGGTGGGCTCGGCCAAGGTGGGGCCGGCGGGGATGCAGTTTGCGCGCGAGGAAGCGCTCGCCGCTGCCCGCGATGAGCTTGCGCGCATGATGAGCGTGCGCGTGAAAAACATGGTCAAGCGCTTCATGCAAACCACGGGCGTGGGCGATGCCCAGGCCGTGGATCATGTGAGCGCCTCGGTCTCTAAGCAGGTCGCCAATCAGGTGCTTTCGGGATCGCGGCAAAAGGATCTCTGGATTTCGCCAAGCGGCGAGCTTTATGTGCTCGTGGAGCTGGATCCTGAGTTTGCGAAGACCACGATCGCCAACGCGATCCGCACGAGCATGAGCAAGCAAGCGCTCTGGCAGCAGTTCCAGGCCAAAAAGGCCTTTGACGAGCTGCAACAGGAAATTGAGCAAGAGCTGATGCAATAGCGCGATGCGCTGGGCATGGATCATTGGGGCGGCGCTTTCGTTCGCCGCCCCATTTGCCTATGCGGCGAACATCGCGGGCGTGGTGCTACGCGTGGAAGGCCATGCGGAGCTTGTGCGCGCAGGCGCGCCTCCCAAGCCGCTTGTGCCACGCATGCGGCTATTGGCAGGCGATCTCGTGCAAACGGGCAAGGACGGCCGCGCCTTGCTGGCGATCGGGCGCGCGCGCGTGATGCTTGCACCGCGCTCACGCCTGCGCGTGGAGGCACCCACGCGCGTGGAGTTCCGCGTGGGCGAGGCCTTCTTCCGCGTGCTGCACCGCTTGCGCCGCAAGCTCGGCTTTGAGGTGAAAACGACGAACGCCGTGCTCGGCGTGCGCGGCACCGAGTTCTCGGTGGAAGGCGAAAAGGCGCGCCTGCGCGTGCTGCTCAAGGAAGGCAAGGTGGAGGCGCGCGCGCGGCGCGGGCGCTTCCGCCGCCACAAGGGGCCGCCGCCATCATTCGCCGAGTTCGTGGAAGAACAGCGCCGCGGCGTGGAGGAGATGCAGCGCGAGTTTGAGGCCTATGTGGAGCAAACCCAGCGTGAGTTTGCGGCCTTCGTGCGCGCCATCGTGCTGGAGGCCGGCCAAGGACTCGTGCTTTCCGGCAAGGACGCCTGGACCTACAAGCTCACGGACAAAGACCTCGGCCGCTTTGCGGCCTTTGAATCCTGGCTGGAGGAAGCGCAATGAAACGCACGCTTTTCTGGATGTGCGCGGGTCTGCTGGTGCTTGCCGGCTGCGTGACCGTGCAAGCACCGATGCCGCAAGCGCCCGCGCCCGACTACGAGCGCCAGCACCGCGAATCGGACAAGGCCTTTCGCGAGCTGGAAGGCAAGCGCGAGCCTGCGCCCGTGCCCGCCCCTGCCGCGGGCACGGCGCATCGGGCGTCGCAACCGACCGCGCATGGTGCCGGCATTGCGCGCGGCGGGCCAATGCCGATCTGGGTGCGCGATCCGCACTATGATGGACTCATCGGCGCGGTCGGCATCGCGCCGCCGCAGGGCGCGCGCGGCGGCATCGGCGTGCAGCGCGAGGCCGCGATTGCGCTTGCGCAGGCCAAGCTGGCCGAACAAGTGCGCGTGCTCGTGCGCACGAGCACCGAGATCGCGCGCATCGTCCATGACGACGGCAAGCGCCAGCGCTATGAGCGCTGGTTCCACAAGCTTTCCGTGCACGAGGCCGAGGCCGTGGCACAGCGCGCCAAGGTCGCGGATGAGTGGATGGACGATCAAGGCAACCTCTATGTGCGCGTCGTGCTGCTGCCGCCTGAAGAACCCGCCGAGTAAAGCCGCTTCCGAATCCGCCAAAGCACCACCCAGCCCACCAGCACAAGCAGAGAAGCCGCAGGCGCGCTTGCGCGCGGTGTATCCGCAAGCCAAGCGACAAAGCCGGCCCAGATCGGCCCGATCACGGACGCGAACTTGCCGAAAATGTTGAAAAATCCGAACCAGCCGCCGCTTTCCCCCCTTGGGGCAAGCCGCGCAAAGACCGCGCGTGAAAGCGCCTGCACGCCGCCCATGACGGCGCCGACCACGGCAGCAAGCGCGAAAAAGGCCGTGGCATCCCGCACGCCGAGCGCCGCCCAGCAGGCCACGGCGAGCACGAGCAGTTCTGCGAGCAAGACGCGCACGGCGCCGAAGGTTTCGGCAAGCCTTCCTGCGGCGATCGCCGCAGGCCAGGCCACGAACTGCACGAGCAGCAAGGCTGCGATCATCGCCGAGGGCGCAAGCCCGATCGCAAGCCCAAAGTCGCTGGCCATGCGGATGACGGCCCCCAGCCCGTCAATGTAAAGGAAGTAGGCGAGCAAAAAGCCGGGCACCGCGGCATGCGTGCGGATCTCATGCAAGACCTCGCGCACGGAGACATCCGCGCCGCCAGCTTGCGGCTCCGGCACCCATGCGGCCACGGGAAGACTGAATAGCCCCCACCAAAGCGCGCTTGCCGCCACCGCAACGAGCATCGCCTCTTCCGCGCCCGCAAAACCTAAGGCTCGGGCATGCGCCACGGCCCAGGCCGCGCCCGCGAAAAACAATCCGCCGCCCACATAGCCAAGCCCGTAGCCGAGGCTGCTTGCGCGCGCAAGAAGATGAGAAGGTGCCACATGCACGAGCAAGGCGTCGTAGAAGAGGTTGCCGATGCCGAAGCCCAGCGCGGCAAGCGCAAAGAGCAACGCCGCCCATACCCAGCCGCCTGACGGCACCGCGGCCAGCGCGAGCGTGGCGCAAACGCCCAAGGATGTCGCCGCAAGCAGCATGCGCTTGCGCGCCCCTGTGCGATCCGCCCAAGCGCCAAGCACAGGCGCCGCAAGCGCCACGGCAAGCGAGGCAAGGCCATTGGCAAGCCCCAGCACGAGCGTGATCTCGGAAGACGCAAGCCCGTCGCGCCAGAACAGGCGCAACAGCATCGGGAAGAGGCCCGAGAGCACCGCCGTGGCCCAGGCCGAGTTCGCCCAGTCGTAGCAGGCCCAGGCCCAAAGCGCCTTGCGGTTCATGGCCCTATCCTTGCACGCATCCTGCCGCTATGCTCGCGCGCGCCATGATGCGGTTGCCGCCTGAGATCCGCGAACGCTTCTTGCCGCGCGGCATCAAGATCCACGGTCGGCGCAACGGCTCGGTCACGCCCGGGCAGCTCAAGCGCCTTGTTCGTTGGCTTCCTGAGATCGGGCTTGCGCCGGAGGTCTCGCTGGCCGAGGCCGGCATTCCCGCAGGCGCCACGGTGCTCATGGAAATCGGCTTCGGCAACGGCGAGTTTCTCGCGCATCTTGCGCGCGCGCATCCCAAGGCATGGCTTGTCGGCGTGGAGGTGTATCTTCCGGGCATCGCCAAGGCGATTGCGCGGCTGGAAGAGGCGGGGGCGCTTGCGCGCACGCGCATCTCGCAATATCCGGCGCAGCATGTGCTGGAAAAGCAAACGCCCGATGCCTTTTTGGATGCCGTATTCATCCTGCATCCCGATCCTTGGCCGAAAAAGCGCCACCACAAGCGGCGGCTTATTCAAAAGGACTTTGCGGCCTTGCTTGCGCGCAAGCTCAAGCCCGGCGGCGCGCTTTGGCTTTCCACGGACTGGCCGGAGCTGGCCGAGTGGATGCGTGAAATCCTCAATGCCGAGCCGTTATTGGACAATCAGGCACCGGATGGCGGCTTCGTGCCGCGCCCTCAGGATTGGCCGAAGACGAAGTTTGAACGGCGCGGCGAGGCCGAGGGCCGCAAAAGCGTCTTTCTCCACTACCGCCGC
>WFOX01000105.1 GCA_015487905.1 Mariprofundales bacterium | reverse complement strand
TCGGGCACATCCACGACGATGATGTCCTGCGAGGGGGTGGTGCGCAGCTCGCCCGAGCCAAAAGCCTCGGCGGCATCGGCGAGCGCCGCGCACTGCTGAGGCGTAAGATCGCCGCGAAACAGCCGCACGAAGACGCTGATCTTCCCATCCACCTGGCGCACATGCGCAAGCGGCCCTTCGGGAAGCGGTTCCTTGGGCGTGCGCCAATGGGCATCGGGAAGGCGCGCGCCCTTGGCATGCGCATGCTCAATCGCGGCAAGCTGCCGGCGGTATTCGGCCAAAAAGCCCTCGCGCCCGAGCTTGGCCGCCACATACTTCATGCGCGCGCGCGCGCGACGCTTGCGATCCGAGAAGTAGAAGTGAATGCGCATGAGGGCTTCCGCCACCACGAAAAGGCGCTCTTCGGGAATGAACTCCTCAATGAGGATCGCGCTCATCGGTTGCGCCGAAAGCCCGCCTGCGGCCCAAACCGCAAAGCCGCGCCGACCGTTCTGTTCCTTGGCGATGAAGCCGATGTCGTGCATGCCTGCGCGCGCGCAATCGGCCTCGCAACCCGAAAAGCAGACCTTGAACTTGCGCGGGAACTGCTGCGTGAGCGGATGGCGCAGGAAATACTGCGCGAACGCGCGCGCATGCACGGAAACATCGGCGCGCGCGGCCGGGCAGCGCCCGGCCAAAAAGCAGCTCGTCACATTGCGCACCGTGTTGCCGCAGGCCTCGCGCGTGGTCAGCCCCGCATCGGCAAGCCGGCGCAGGATCGCGGGCGTGTCCTCAAGCGCCACGAAGTGCATCTGCAAGTCCTGGCGTGTCGTCACATGCACGAGCTTGGGTGCGCCGAGCCTGCCCGCATAGCGATCGCAAACCTCCCCGACCACACGCAATTGCTGGGCGGTGAGCGCGCCGCTTGGGATCTTCACGCGCACCATCTGCACGCCGTCCTGGCGCTGGCCGTAGATGCCCATTTGCAGCCGAAACGGCGTAAAGCGCTCCTCCGGCATCTTGCCTTCCAGATAGAGCGCAAGGCCCCGTTCGTATTCCTCAATGTCGCGCCGATCCACGAAAGTGAAGTTCATGGCGCACCTCCTTCGTTACGCCTGCCAAGTGCAGGCGGGCTGCTCGTATTCCACAAGCTCGTGGATCGTGGCCTTGTCACTGCACAAGGGGCAATGCGGATCCTTGCGCAAGCGCAGCTTGCGCCATTCCATGCGCAGCGCATCAAAGGTCATGAGCCACCCCGATAGGCTTTCGCCGATGCCAAGAAGCTCCTTCAAGGCCTCCACGGCCTGCATCGTGCCCACGGCCCCGGCAAGCGCGCCCAAAATGCCCGCCTCCGAGCAGCTCGGCACAAGTCCCGCGGGTGGCGGTTCGGGATACAGGCAGCGATAGCAGGGGCCGTCCGCGTCCTCGTGCGGCTTGAAGGTCGCAAGCTGGCCCTCAAAGCGGAACATCGCCGCTGAAACGAGCGGTTTTTTCTCAAAGAAACACGCATCGTTGACGAGAAAGCGTGTGGGGAAGTTGTCCGAGCCGTCCAGCACAAGATCGTATTCGCGGATGATCTCGCGCGCGTTCTCGCTTGTCAGCCGCTCATTGTAGGCGATCACCTTCACATCGGGGTTGAGGTTGGCGATCGTTTTCTTCGCGCTTTCGGCCTTGGGCATGCCGAGCCGATCCTGCCCATGCGCGATCTGGCGCTGCAGGTTGGAAAGATCCACGCAATCGGCATCAATGATCCCGATTGTGCCCACGCCGGCTGCGGCGAGATACATCGCGGTAGGGCTGCCAAGTCCGCCGGCGCCCACGATGAGCACGCGCGAGGAGAGAAGCTTCGCCTGCCCCTCAGGCCCCACCTCGGGCAGGATGATGTGGCGTGAATAACGCTCCAGTTGCTCTTCCGTAAAGTTGATCTCCATCTTCACACCTCAATGCCCTTGAAGAGATCGGTGGTCATGTAGCGCTCGGCCATGGAGGGGATCACGACAACGATGCGCTTGCCGCGAAACTCAGGCCGCGCGGCCACGCGCAAGGCCGCAGCCACCGCCGCGCCTGAGGAGATCCCGCCCGGGATGCCCTCCTCATCGGCAAGCCGGCGCGCCATCGCGAAGGCCTCTTCGTTCGTGACCTGCTCCACGCCGTCCAAAATATCCACATTGAGATTCTTCGGGATGAAGCCCGCGCCGATGCCCTGGATCTTGTGCGGGCCGGGTTTGCCGCCTGAGATCACGGGCGAATCCGCAGGCTCCACGGCAATGGCCTTGAAGGACGGATTGCGCGTCTTGATGACCTCGGCGACCCCCGTGATCGTGCCGCCCGTGCCCACACCGGCCACGATCGCATCCACCTCGCCGCCCGTGTCGCGCCAGATCTCCTCGGCGGTCGTTTTGCGATGGATCTCGGGATTGGCCGGATTCTCAAACTGCTGCGGCATGAACACATCGTCGCGCG
>WFOX01000104.1 GCA_015487905.1 Mariprofundales bacterium | reverse complement strand
GCGTCGGCCACGGCCTTGTAGTGCCGATACAAGCCTTCCTGCGTGGGCTTGTTGTAGTAGGGCGCGATGAGCAAGGCCGCATCGGCGCCTGCTTCTTTGGCCGCTTGCGTAAGCTCTATCGCCTCGGCCGTGTTGTTGCTGCCCGTGCCCGCGATCACGGGCACGCGCCCGCGCGCTTGCTCCACGGCGATGCGAATGAGCCGTTTGTGCTCGGCATAGGAAAGCGTGGCGGACTCGCCCGTGGTACCCACGGGCACGATGCCGTCCACGCCGGCTTCAATCTGGCGCTCTATGTGTTCGCGAAAGCGCTCTTCGTCTATCTCCCCATTGCGAAACGGGGTCACAAGCGCCGTGATCACGCCGTGGAACATGCCGCCTCCTCGTTTGCTGCTCGGCTTGCTTCTTCGGCCGCAGCAGGCCGCAGCCCCAAGCGCGCAAAAAGCCGGGCATCGCGATCCGGCGCAGCGTTCGGAGCCGTGAGCAGCTTTTCGCCGTAAAAGATGGAGTTCGCGCCTGCAAGGAAGCACAAGGCTTGCAGTTCATCGCTCATGCCCTCGCGCCCTGCGGACAAGCGCACGAAGGATGCCGGCATTGCGATGCGCGCCGCAGCGATCGTGCGCACAAGCTCAAATGGATCCAAATCCGGCGCTTCTTCCGCAAGCGGCGTGCCCGGAATCTTCACGAGCAGATTGACCGGCACGGATTCGGGATGCGGGCGCATGCGCGCAAGCTCGGCGATCATCGCCGCGCGCTGGCGGCGCGTTTCCCCCATGCCGATGATGCCGCCCGAGCACACGCGCAAGCCCGCCTTGCGCACATGTTGTAAAGTGCGGATGCGGTCCTCAAAGCGGCGCGTGGTAATGATCTTTTCGTAAAAGTCCGGCGCGCAGTCAATGTTGTGGTTGTAGTAGTCCAAACCCGCTTCCTTGAGCGCCTGCGCCTGCTTTTCCGTGAGCATTCCCAAGGTGGCGCAGGTCTCAAGCCCCAAGTCCTTGACGGCGCGAATGAGATCGCAAAAGCGCTTGAGCCCCTCGCGCGGCGGCTCGCGCCAGGCCGCGCTCATGCAAAAGCGCGTCGCTCCGCGCTCCTTGGCGCGGCGCGCCGCTTGCAATACCGCTTCTTTGTCCAGCATCCGCTCCGGTGCAATCGGCGTCGCATAGCGCGCGCTTTGCGCGCAATACTTGCAATCCTCAGGACAGCCGCCCGTCTTCACCGAAAGCAATGTGGATAGCTGCACGCAGGTGGGATCAAAGTGCGCGCGCAACGCTTGCTGCGCGCGATAGATGAGATCGGGAAGCGGCGCCTCCATGAGCGCCTCAATCTCTTCCGTCGTCCAGTCGTAGCGAAGCTCCATCAGACCTCCCAAGCGCAGCCGAGCTTAGCGACCGCGGAAGCGCGCGACCAGTTCGGGAAGCGCTGCGCGAAAGGAAGGATACACGAGTCCGCCCACGAGCGCCTTGAGCGCACGGTTATCCACGCGCTTGCGGTCTTGGAAAAACCACCAGCGCCGCGCAGGCCACTTGCGCGCGGCCTCGTGCGCTAGGATCACGCGCGGCGCGGGCAAGCCCGCCGCCTGCGCAAGCGCACGTGCATAGCGCTCGTGCGGTGTGGAATCGTCATCGGCCAGATTGAGCACGCGCCCGGGCTGCGGCTTTTCCATCGCGACGAGCAGCGCGCGCACGGCATCGTGCGTGTGCACGCGATGCGAGGGATTGGGCGGCACAAAGCGCGGCACCTCATAATCCCCGCGCGCAAGCCGCGGCAAGAGATTGCGCTCTTCGTCGTAAAGCCCCGCCAAGCGAAAGACCTCCACCGCCGGATACGCCCAGCGCCAGCGCCGCTCGGCGGCAAGGCGCGCAAGCGCGCGCGGATGCGAGGGTCTGGGCTGCGTCGTTTCATTCACGCGCGCGCCGCCGTGATCGCCATAGACGCCGGTCGTGGAAACCACACCCACCCAACGAAGCCGCGGGCACAGCGCGACAAGCGCATCGGCCCAAACCGCCGCATCCCTTGTCCCGCGCGGTGGGATCAAGTCCAAAAGATGTGTTGTGGTACGCAGCCATGCGCGCGGCAAGCGCACGGGATCGGCCTCGGCTGCGGCTTCAACCCCCAGCGCGCGCAGCCGCAAGGCGTGTGCC
This sequence comes from Mariprofundales bacterium, assembly GCA_015487905.1. Taxonomy (GTDB): domain Bacteria; phylum Pseudomonadota; class Zetaproteobacteria; order Mariprofundales; family S012-25; genus S012-25. Next base: position 2,324 of record WFOX01000104.1, on the reverse strand, counting down.
TCGCTGCGCACGCTTGCGCGCACATGCACGCCGCGCGCACGAAGCGCACGCGCAACTCGTGCGCCCAAGTGGCCGCATCCCAAGATCAACACCTCCACGCGGCCGAAGCATAAGCACGGGGGCTTGCAGGGAAAGCCCGCCCGCGACAGGGTGAGCCGCGGAAAGCGAATCCCCTCGCGCCCTCGTGCCGACGGTGTTCCCTTTCCGGCCCGCGCATGCGGGTCATGCTCCAGAAAAGAGGAAACCATGATGACAACGGTGTATGTAGGCAACATCTCCTACCGGGCAACGGAGGAGGATCTCGTGGCGCTCTTTGCGCCGTTCGGCGAAGTGGAACGCGCGAAGATCATCACGGATCGCGAAACGGGCCGTTCGCGCGGCTTCGGCTTCGTGGAAATGGCCGATGATCGCGCGGCGCGCGAAGCCATTCAGGCGCTTTCCGGCCGCGAACACATGGGCCGCCGCCTCGTCGTGAACGAGGCGCGCCCGCGCAGGGGCCGCGAAGGCTAAGCCTTCCTTTGGCGTTTGCGTCTTTCGCGCCCCGCCCCTCGGCGGGGCGCGTTGCATTGCGGGGCCTGCTAGCGTTCGGCGCCGACCATGCACGAAGCGCAAGTGCTTGCCGTGGGCCATGTGTGCGTGGATCTCGCCTTCGGCGTGACCGCGCTTCCCGGCCCGGACGAAAAAACGCGTGCTGAGCGCTTCGCCTTCGGCGGCGGCGGGCCTGCCGCAACCGCGGCCTGCGCGATCGCCCGCCTTGGCGGGCGCGTGTGTTTTTTGGGTCGCGTCGGGCGCGATCCTTTCGGCGACTTCGCAGCAGAGGACTTCGCGCGCTTCGGTGTCTGCGCGCACCTCGTGCGCACGGATGCGCCCACGCCCATCTCCGCCGCCTTCGTGCGCATCACGGACGGCGCGCGCACGCTCGTCAATCACCGCCCGTCCGTGCGGCTTGCCGCCGCCGATGCGCCGCGCGCGGTGAGGGCGCGCGTGCTGCTCGCCGACGGCCATGAGCCTGAGGCCACGCTTCCCCTGCTCGGCACGGCCCCGCTCGTGCTGGATGCAGGCTCCCTGCACGAGGGCACGCGCCTGCTTGCGCCGAAGGCGCAGGTGCTTGCAGCCAGCGAGCGCTTTGCGCGCGAGTTCGCGGGCACGGACAAGCCCAAGGACATGCTGAAAGCCCTTGCGGACACGGCACCGCGCGCATGCATCACCTTCGGCGCGCGCGGGCTCATCTGGGCCGAAGAAGGGCGCATGGGCGCGATGCCCGCCTGGCGCGTGGATGCCGTGGATACAACGGGCGCGGGCGATGTGTTTCACGGGGCCTTGGCGCTTGCGCTTGCGCGCGGGGAGGGCTTTGTGCCCGCCTTGCGCTATGCTTCGGCGGCGGCAGCGCTTGCCTGCACGGGCTTCGGTGCGCGCGCGGCCTTGCCCCAAGAAGCGGATGTGCAGGCGCTGCTCGCCTCAGGAAGCGTGCGCGAGGAGGATGCGATATGCCTGTGAAGTCCGACCGCTGGATCAAGCGCATGGCGCGCGAACACGGCCTCATTGAGCCGTTCGTGGAGTCCCAGGTGCGCAAGGTGGATGGCCGCGGCGTGATTTCCTACGGGCTTTCCTCCTACGGCTACGATGTGCGCTGCGCGAACGAGTTCAAGATTTTCACGAATGTGCACTCGGCCATCGTGGATCCGAAAAACTTCTCCGAAAAGTCGTTTGTGGATTTCAAGGGCGATGTGTGCGTGATTCCGCCGAACTCGTTCGTGCTTGCGCGCACGATTGAATACTTCCGCATCCCGCGCAATGTGATCACGATTTGCCTCGGCAAATCCACCTATGCGCGCTGCGGCATCATCGTGAATGTCACGCCGCTGGAGCCGGAATGGGAAGGCCATGTGACCTTGGAGTTTTCCAACACCACACCCCTGCCCGCCAAGATTTACGCAGGCGAGGGCGTGGCGCAGGTGATCTTTTTGGAGGCGGATGAGGTCTGCGAGGTTTCTTACAAGGACCGCGGCGGCAAGTATCAAGGCCAGCGCGGTGTCACGCCGCCCAAGCTGTAGAGGTGTTCCGTGCGTTTGGACACGCTTTATCGCGACATCCAGCGCCCAAGCCTTTCGTTTGAGTTTTTCCCGCCCAAAACCGAGGCTGGCGAGCAGCGCTTCTGGGAAGCCTATCGGGAGCTTGCGACGCTTTCGCCGGATTTCGTGTCCATCACCTATGGCGCCGGCGGCAGCACGCGCGAGCGCACCGAGCGCATCGTCGTGGCCATTGCGCGCGAAGGCGCGATCACGCCCGTGGCGCATCTCACCTGCGTGGGCGCAAGCGAGGAG
>WFOX01000103.1 GCA_015487905.1 Mariprofundales bacterium | reverse complement strand
AGTGCCGCGCGCACGGTGCGGCCCGTGTAGATCACATCATCCACAAGCCAGATCACGCGCCCGTCCACGGGCCAATCAAGCTGCGAGCCATGCACCTTGGGATGCGGCCCGCGCGTCGTCCAATCATCGCGATGAAAGGCGATGTCAATGGAGCCGAGCTGCACCTTGCGGCCCTTTTCTTGCAAATGTGCGGCGATCGCGCGCGCCAGGTGCATGCCGCCCGTTTCAATGCCGATGAGATGGGCGGGATCGTCCTGGATCGCCGCGGCAAGCTGCGCGATCGCGCGCGCAACTTCCTGCGGACCTAGGAGGATGCGCGTTTCCATTGCGCGAGAAAGTCCTCCAAGATCACGGCGGCGGCCTCGGCATTCAAGCGCGCCTTGAGCTTGTCGCCAGCAAGCCCCTGCGCGCGCAGGCGGGCTTCCGCCTCCATCGTGGAAAGCCGCTCGTCCTGCATCACAACTGGAAGCCCAAGTGTTTCTTGCAGCTCGCGCGCGGCGGCGCGGGCGTCTTCGGTTTGCGCGCTTGCGCGCCCGTCCATCCACAAGGGAAGGCCGACGACGATGCCCCGACAGCCGTATTCGCGCGCGATCTTCGCCACCTCTTCCACCCAGGCCTTGTGGCGGCGAATCGTCGCAATCCCGCGGCAGATGCGCCCGCCGCGATCGCACACGGCGACACCGATGCGCTTCGTGCCCACATCCAAGGCAAGCAAGGGCAGCGCAAGCTCAGTGGTTCGTGAGGATGCGGGCGCCATCAAAGCCAAGCTTCGTAAGGGTTTCGCGGCAGGCCTCCACCATCGCCGTCATGCCCGAAAGGCAGGCCACAGCGTGCCGGCCGTCGGGACGGTCGGCCTCAAGCTGGTGCTGCACATAGCCGATCGGCCCGTCCCAGCTCTCATGGCCGATCTCAATCGTGATGGAGACCTCAATGTCGTGCTCGCCAAGCGCTTCCAGTTCATCAGTGACGAGCCGATGCAGCGGCGTGAGAAAGCCCGCATAGATCGCCACACGTCCAAAGCGCGCGCGCTTGGGGATGAGATCGCGCCACACACTGCGCAGCGCCGCAATCCCCGTGCCCACGCCGATCAGATACACATCCATGCCCTCGTAAGGGGCAAGATCAAAGCCGCGACCCATCGGCCCTTCCACGAGCACGGTATCCCCGGGCGCAAGCCGACACAATGCGCTGGCCACCTGCCCCTGGCACTTGACGAAGAGTTCATAGCGCGCGCGCTCATGCGGTGCCGAGGCAATCGCGAAGTAGGCCGCGCGCTCGCCGTGTTCAGGCGCCACGCGCAAGACCTGCCCCGGAACGAAGGCGGGCACGGGCGCGCGCGTGGGCATGACAAGCTCAAAGGCCATCACGGTGTCCTTGCAGCGCGGATCGGTAAGCCGGCGCGCGCTGGCGATCTGCATGCGATAGGCTTCCGGTGATGGCTTCAGCATCGGCCTCCTCGGAAAGGACTCGCGGCATTGTGCGCAAAACGGCGGGGGAAACGCAAGCCCCGCGCTGGCTGGAGGTGCATGTGCGCACGGAGGATGCGGCGCGCTGGCAGCGGTTTCTCGCACTGCTTGATGATCCGCCTGCGGCTGAGGAGGCATCCCCGCAAGGCGAGCTGCTGCGCAAGTGCTGGCTTGCGGCTGAGAAAGACGCCCGCGCCCGCATCCAGCGCGCAGCGCAACAGGCGGGGATTGAGCCTATTTGGGTGGGCGAAAGCACGCCCGAGGACTGGCTTGCTGGCTGGAAGCGCTTTCACAAGGCGCAACCGGTCGGCAAGCGGCTTTGGGTGCGCCCGCCTTTCGGCGCGCATGCCCCCACAGGCAGGCTTGCGATCACGATTGATCCCGGCATGGCCTTCGGCACAGGCGCGCATGCGACAACCCGCCTTTGCCTCGCCGCGATAGAGGCGCTCGCGCCGGAGCTTGCAGGCGCCAGCATGCTGGATTTCGGCTGCGGCAGCGGGATTCTTGCGATTGCCGCGAAAAAGCTCGGCTTTGGCGAGGTCGTGGCCGTGGATTGCGCCCCCGAGGCCGTGCTGGCGGCGCGCAAGGCCGCGCGCGAAAATGGTGTCGGGATCGCCTGCGCCTGCGCAAGCACGCCGCCTGCGCGCCGCTTTGCGCTTGTCGTCGCCAATATCCTTGCAGAGCCCCTGATCGCGCTTGCGCCCAAGCTTGCCGCGGCCACAGGGAAGTGGCTTGTGCTTTCTGGTATCCTTGGCGAGCAGGCTGCGCGTATCACTGCGGCCTATGCGCGCACAGGCCTGCATCTTGTGCGCCGCACGGACGAAGGCGAATGGGCGGCGCTTTGGTTTGCGCGGGAGGGATAGATGGATCCGGGCATGCGCTGGGCGATGCGCGTGGGGATAGAGATCGTCACCGCCATGATGCTCGGGCTGGGTTTGGGCTGGTTTTTGGATCGGCGGCTTGGCACCTTTCCGTGGATGATTTTGCTCTTCGGCTTTTTTGGCCTCGCCGGGGGGCTTGTGAATCTCTGGCGCGTGCTCACAGGCGAGATGGGAAGGCGCGATGGACATTGAGCATCTGATCGCCGAGTTCGCCGTTCGCACGCTGGGCGAGGTGCGCATCGGCGATTTCACGCTTCCGATCACGAACACGGCCGCAGCCGAGGCCGCAGGCGCGCTTGCGATGTTTTTGCTTCTGCGCTGGATGGCGGGCGGCGTGGGCGTGGTGCCCTCCCGGCGCGGGCTTGTGCTGGAGATGCTCGTGGCGTTCGTGCGCTGGATCGTGCAAAGCAATGCGCGGGCTGAGGCCATGCGCGGCTTTTCGTGGTTCTTTGCGCTGTTTTGCTTCGTGCTTGCGGGCAACCTCGTGGGGCTTGTGCCTGCTGCCTTTGCGCCGCATGCGCAGATCGTCACCACAGGCGCGCTTGCCATCGGCGTGTTCGCGGTGGTGCTT
>WFOX01000102.1 GCA_015487905.1 Mariprofundales bacterium | reverse complement strand
TTCACAGGCGTGCCCAAAAAGGCCTCCATTGCGGGATGCCCCTCGGGAAAGCCCGCAGCGCGCGGATGCGTGCGCACATCCTTGAGGCGCAACACCTTGCCCTCTTCCCAGAGCACGCCGAGCACGCCGAGGCCCTGCGGCCACGGCACGCCGCGCGCAAGCAGCGCTTCGGCATCCACGCCGAAGGGGTGATACAGCGCATGCCCCTCGGGGGTTTTGTAGCTCACCATCGCATAAGGCGCATCCACAAGCTGCATCGCGACTTCGCCGATGCGCTTGAGCACGGCCTCAGGTTCGTCCTCGCGGCTGATCTCCATCACGAGCGTGCGCATCATGCGCTCGCGCTCCCAGCGCTTTTGCACGCGCTCCAGCAGTTGATTGAATGCGCGCGCGAGGTCCCCGAACTCATCCGCGCGCTCCTCACCGCCCAACCGCGCATGCGGATCCGGAAGCTGCGCAAGCGCGCGCGCCTCCCTGCTCAAGCGCGCAAGCGGACGGGCCACGAGCATCTCGCCTGCGAGCATGGCCACAAGCAGGGTGAGCAACACAAGGCCCGCGATCACGCCCTCGCGCAGCGAGGCCAACGACGAGACATCGGCGACGATCTCCTCCGGATTGAGCTTGAGCACGAGCACGCCGCGCACGGGGCTGGGGTCGTAGCCGTGGCAGCGCAGACAAGCATCCTCGCGCCGAATCGGCGCAAGCACCGTAAGCGTTTTCCCCTCGCGAATCTTGATGGTTTCGCCGCGCGCCGCGCGCGCAATCGAAAGCGAAGCCGGCGCCTTCGTTGCGCCGGGCACGCGCCCGCGCAAGGGGAAGTGCTCCTCCCCAAGCCACGCGTTCACGCGCCGGATCGTCTTGTCGTCCGAAAAGGCGGGTTCGCCGTTTTTGCGATACACATGCGCATCCAAGATGCCGGGCGCGCGCCGCACGCGCGCAAGCCAATCGCGCGCGATGTCGCCGTGGCCCGCGAGCATAATCCCTTTGAGGCTTTCAATGATCGTTTGCGTGGTTTGCGCAACGCGCGCCTCTTCGGCCTTGGCGAGCAGGTGCGCTTGCTCGCGGCTCACGAGCCAATCCACGCCGACCACCGACGCAGCCGCAATGGCCACGCCGGCAAGCAGCATCTGCATGCGCACGGAAAGCACCAGCGCGCCTCCCTTCAGGGCGTAAGTCCAAGCGTTGCGCGCACGCGCGCGATCAGCTCTTCAAACAAAAACGGCTTGAGCATCACGGGGCAGGGTAGCGGCTCCTCAGGCTCAAGCCCCGTGATGAGCAAAAAGCGCTTCGCAAGCTCGGGCTTGTGCTCCCCAATCCAGCGAAACAAGGAAAGGCCGTCTTCGTCGGCATCCAAAAAGCGCAGATCGGAGATCACGAAGTCAAACGATTGTTCTTGCAGCCTTTGCTTGGCCGCGCGCACGGATGCGACTTCTTCCACCTCGGCGAACTCGCCGAGCACCTCCAACAACAGTGTGCCGAGATTGGGATCGTCGTCCACGACGAGGATGCGCGGGCGTTTGTCTTCAGCCATGTCGGCCTCCTGCACGACGGGGGATGCCCAAAAGGCGCGAAAGCGTGGCAAGAAACGCCTCTTCCTTTAGCGGCTTCGTGAGCACGGCATCGGGCGGCACCTCTTGCAATCCGCGGCGGAACATAGGTTCATCCAGCTTGCCTGAGACCACGATCACGCGCGTGTTCGCAAGCTCCGGCACCGCGCGCAGGCGCTTGAGCACTTCCAGGCCGTCCATGCCCGGAAGCGCGAGGTCCAACAAGAGCACTTCCGGCATCACTTGCCCAAGCCGCATGAGGCCCAACACGCCGTCGTGCTCGCAAAGCACCTCAAAGTCCCAGCCCGCAAACGCCACCCATTCGCGCACGAGATCGCACACGCCGGGATCGTCTTCAATCACGAGCATGCGCCGCGGCCGCCCGAAGGCGCGCATGCGCGCCTGCAAGCGCGCGACCTCTTCCTCCGGAATGCGCCAATGCCCGCCCGGCGTGCGCAGGGCCTTGAGAAGCCCCAACTGAATCCAGCGCTTTACGGTCGTGATGCCCACGCCGAGCCGTTCCGCCGCTTCGCCCGTGCTCAACATCGCGCCTCTCCCGTGCGGATTCGCGTGGCTAGTTTAGTCGGTTTGGACGATTTGTCCATGTCCTTTCTTGTATCGGCATTTGCGCTGCGAAGTTGAGTATGGGGGAAATGGTTGACTTGGTCGGTTTGCTTCCCATCATGCGGCGCCACTTCGCTTGGGGGGTGGTTGCGATGCGCAAGGCCCAGGGAGCGAGGAAGGGGGCGTGGGTGCTCGTCGTGCTTGCCTGCGCGGCTGCAAGCCCTTGGCCCCAGGCCCCTGTTTGGGCGCAAACGCCTGCCGTGTCCGAGGACGCAGGCATGCGGCGCGTGCAGCTTCTTTTGCGCAAGCTGCGCGAGTCCATGCAAAGCCTCAAAGACTTGGACGCGCTGGAGCGCGCGGGCATGCCGAAGAGGGATGTGGATCGCATGCGCCGCGCGCTCAAAGCGAAGATCCAAGAGATGATTGACGAAACCGTCGCTTCCATTCGCGAACTTTGACACGAGGGAGGGGGACCATGCGCTGGATGCGTCTGTTGGCATTGATGGCTGCGGTCTGTGCAGGTGCAGGCAAGGCCACGGCCGGCAAGGGCTTGCACTTGCACTTCGCCGCGTTTTTCTCCACGAACGGGCCCGGCACCGTGCAATATCCCGCGCGCGTGCCCGGCGAAGACATTGAGGCGGCGCTCGCCCAGCGCGGGGCCGAGCTTTTGCTCTTCGCGCATTCGGTGTCCATCAAGGACGGCGATGTGATCACGGTCGCGAACGACACCCTGCGCGCCGAGGGCGGGGCGCTGCAGGACTTTGGGCTGGATTGCCATCTCACCGTGCACCGCAAGCCCGAGCTGGCCGCAGGCGGGCTTTGCAATGTGTTCGTGACGACGACCAAGCAGAAGCTCGTTGTGCCTGAGCAACCGATCCGCGAGCGGCTCGTGTGGGTGAAGGTCTTTGAGGATTCGCGCCAGGGGGTCGCGGGCTACATCATGGCCGAGGAGGGCGCGGACTTCGCGATGTCGCGGCGCTAAAAGGGGGGGCGCTTGTGCTGCGCGCGCTTGCTTGCACGCTTGCGCTGGGTTTCGTTGCGTGCGCCGAGGCCGCGGAGGTCGCCACGGGTGTGGCGCTGGATTTCGGCTACATGGGCGAGTTCGTGCGCAACTTCCAGCCCGGCCATGCCGCACCCGTCAAGCGCACGATCTATCAAGACCACATGGACCTCGCGCTTACGCTGGAGCCTGCGGCCTGGGGCGGGCCGGATCTCACGCTCTTTGTGCACGGCGTGCGCGATCACGGCCACGATCCAAGCGCCGAGGTGCTGGGTGATTTGCAAACGGCCTCCAACATTGAGGCGCCCGATCAGCTTTTGCTCTATGAGGCATGGCTGGAAGCGCGCGTGGCCGATGGGCGCGTGGGGGTGCTTGCGGGCCTGCACGATCTCAACAGCGAGTTCTATGTCTCGGAGTTTGCCAGCCTCTTTTTGAACTCCTCCTTCGGCATCGGCCCCGAGATTTCGCTCAATGTCCCTGCGTCCATCTTCCCGCAGCCGGGCTGGGGCGCCTTGCTGCGCGTGCAAAACGAATACGGCAACGCCTTGCGCTTCGGCGTCTATGACGGCGATCCCACGACGCGCGCGATCCGCCGCAAGCAGGAAGGGCTTATGGGCATCGCGGAGCTGGAGCTGCATTGGGTGGATTTGGGCGAGCCCGGCGTGCTCAAGCTCGGCTGGTGGAAGCACACGGGATTGCATCCCTCACCCTTTGCGCCTGGGCGCGCATTTCACGGTGTGATGGGCGCCTATGGGATTTTGGAGCAGCGCTTCGTGCATTGGCCGGGCGGAGGTTTCGGCGCCTTCGTGCAATACGGCCAAGCGCAGCGCGATCGCACCGAGGTGCCAAGCTACCTGGGCGTGGGCGTGCATGTGGCGGGCTTCATCCCCGGCCGGCCCGAGGACGAGATCGGGCTTGCGCTTGCGCGCGCCGAGCACCAACTTACGCCGCGCAAAAGCGTCTATGAGGCGACATGGGAGCTTACGCTGCGCTTGGTCTTCTTCGGCGGCCGCGCGTCCCTGCAGCCCTCTTGGCAACACATCCTGCACCCTGGCGGCGATCCAGCGGCTGCGGCGCTGGATGTGGGATTGCTGCGCATGGAGCTTGCGCTTTAGCCGAAAAGCTTAGCGGCGAGCGTGTCCAGCAAAAGCATGCCCTGCTTGCTTGCGCGCACGCCGCCCTGTGCATCGGTGAGCAAAAGCCCGCAAGCCACGGCCTGCGGAAGGTGGCGGCGCGCAAGTGTGGCCGGTGCAAGGCCGAAGCGGCGCACAAACGGCGCGCCCCGTGCGCCTTCGCGGCGGCGCAGCGCAAGCCAAAGCGCTTCGCGCGCGGCCTCATCCGGCGCAAGCCTTTCCGTTTCCGCCACGGCAAGCGTTGCGTTGCGCAGCGCTTGCAGATAGCGCGCAAGGTGGCGTTCGTTGCGCCAGCGCCATACCGCGCCGCTTTCACCGTCCAGCTTGCTGGCCGCGCCCGGCCCGATCCCAAGATAGTCCTCGTAGCGCCAATAGCCCTCGTTGTGGCGCGCGCGGGCACCAGCGCGTGCGTAGTTGGAAATCTCGTAGTGTTCGTAGCCGTGCGCGCAAAGAAACGCATCCGCATGTTGCCACATCGCAAGCGCAAGCTCCTCATCGGCAGCGCGGATGCCGCGCTTGGCAAACGGTGTGGCAGGCTCAATCGTAAGCTCATAGCAGCTTAGGTGATCCGGCGCCATGCGCACGGCTTCCCGAAGTTCGCGCGCCCAGTTGGCAAGCGTTTGCCCAGGCCAGCCGTAGATGAAGTCCAGATTGATCTGCGCAAATCCCGCGCGCCGCGCGGCCTCATAAGCCCTGCGCGCTTGGGCGGCGTCGTGCAGGCGCCCAAGCACGGAAAGCCCTTTATCCGTAAGGCTTTGCACGCCGAGCGAAAGGCGATTGACGCCTGCTGCGCGCATCTCGCGCAGCCGCAAGAGACTTGCCGATTCGGGATTGGCCTCCAGCGTGATCTCTGCGCGCGCATCCAGGCGCAGCAGTGCGGCGATGTGCTCCAGCAGGGCGCCGATCTTCTCAGGCGGGGCGAGCGAAGGCGTGCCGCCGCCGAAGAATATGGAGCGCACCTTGCGGCCTTGCAGCGCCCAGCGCGCCACTTGCAGGGAGAGCTCGTTTTGCAGCGCCGCAAACAGCGCGTCCCAATCCGGATTGGGATCGGCGTAGGTGGGAAAGTCGCAATAGGGGCAGCGCCGACGGCAATAGGGGATGTGGATGTAAAGCCGCAGCGTCTTCACGCAAGCTCCGCAAGCAGGGCGCGCACGCGCGCAACAGGCAAGCCGATCACGGCATCCAAGGGGCCGACAACCCCCACGACGAAGCTTGCGCCGCCTTCTTGGATGCCGTAGGCGCCCGCTTTGTCCAGCACAGGCGCGGAAGCGAGGTAGGCGTCAATCTCCTGGGCCACAAGGCGGCGAAAACGCACGCGCGCCGTGATGACTTCGCTGAGCATCCTTCGGCCGCACCGCACGGCGATGCCGGTATGAACGAAGTGCGTGCGGCCTGCAAGCGCGTGCAGCATCGCGCGCGCCTCGTGCAAGGTGCGCGGCTTGCCAAGCATGCGCCCGTCAAGCGCCACGACCGTATCCGCAGCGACAACAGGAAGTGTCTCTTCTGCGCAGGCCAGGGCCTTGGCGCGCGCCAAGCGCTCGGCCGTTTCCTGCGGCATCTCCCCAGAGCGCGGCGCTTCTTGCACGGCCACAGGGCGCACGAGCACCTGAAAACCCGCTTGCGCAAGCAGCAAGCGTCGGCGCGGTGAGCTTGAAGCCAGCACGATGCGCATGCTTAGCGCCTTTGCGCAAGCGGGGCGAAGGCGCGCAGCACCTCTTGCGGTGTGGTGCAAATGTGGATCACCTCGGCTGCGCGCTCCGTGGACAGCCAAAGGCGCGCCAGCATCGCTTCCGCAAGCGCGCGCCATTCCTCGCCGAAAAGAACAAGCGGGCGCGGTTCCAGCACGCGGATGGCGATGAGATCCCAAGCCATGGCAAGTTCGGCAAGCGTGCCAAGCCCGCCTGGGAGCACGAGATAGCCTTGCGCCTCTTCAATGAGCAGGCGCATGCGTTCAAAAAAATCGCGCGCGCGCACCTCCTCGGCGAGCGCATTCACGGGCGGGGTGGGAAAGCGAGAAAGCGTGATGCCGCGCACATGTCCTCCGCCTGCGCGCATGCCCTTGGCGAAGGCCGCCATCATGCCTTGATGGCCGCCGACAAGCCCGTCTAGGCCCATCTCGGCGAGCGCGCGCGAGAGCTCCTCCACTTCCTCGTAGCGTGCCTTGGGAAGATCGTCGCGCGAGGAGCCGAAAGCGCTGATGCGCGGTCTCATTCGTGCACGACGATGGCGGCGATGCCTTCGCGCGCGAGCGCCTCGCGCAGCCTCTCTGCGCGCGCATCTGAGACGGGGCCGATGCGCACGCGCCAAACCCCTCGTGTGGGATCGCGCGTAAGCTGCATAGGCCCAAGGTGCGCAAAGCGGCGCAAAAGCACGAGCGCCCGCCGGCGGTTGCGAAACGCGCCGAGCTGCACATAGGCGCCTGGGCGCACGGCGGGCATCTCCAACACCTCCAAGCGCACATGCGCGGTTCCTTTGTGCACGAACCCCAAGCGCTTGGCCGCCGCATAGGAAAGGTCAATGATGCGCTGCTTCACGAACGGGCCGCGATCGTTGATGCGCACGATGACGCTGCGGCCGTTTTCCAAGTTGATCACGCGCACGCGCGCACCGAGCGGCAAGGTGCGGTGCGCGGCGGTGAGCTTGTGCATGTCAAAGATCTCGCCGCTTGCCGTGCGCTTGCCCTGAAACTGCGGCCCATACCACGAGGCGATGCCCTCCTGCACGAAGCCCGTGGCGGCAGGCGCAGGCCGATGCGCCGCGCATGCGGCAAGCAAAAGCGCTAGGGCCGCGGCCAGACGCATCGTTTGCACCCCAATGCCGCGGCCAGCTCCGCCACGGCCATCGCATAGTTGCTGGAGCGGTTCCAGCGCGTGATCACATAAAAGTTCTGATGCACGAGCGCAAGGCGCGCGCCCGTATCCGTCTCAAAGCGCAGCACGGCTACGCGATCGCCGCCAAGCCAGGGCAGGTGCAGGCGGGGGAGCTTGTGCCGCAGCGCGCGCAGCGGTTGAAAGTCCCTAAGATCGCCTGCAAGCGAGGGGTTCGTATCGCGTGGCAGCCATTCGGCCACGGGCCGATGCGCGCGCCAGCCATGCGCATGGAAGTAGCGCGCGACACTTGCGATCGCATCGGCATGCGAATGCCAGACATCGCGCTTGCCGTCGCCGTCGCCATCGGCGGCATAGGCGAGATAGGAAGAGGGGATGAACTGCGTGATCCCGAAGGCGCCGGCATAGGAGCCGCGCAGCACGGCCGGATCCAATCCCTCTTTGTCGGCGAGCACGAGCAAGGCGCCGAGCTCGCGGCGGAAAAAGGCCGCGCGGCGCGGATAGCCCACGGAGAGCGTAAACAGCGCATCCAGCACGCGGAAGCGCCCCGCTTCGGTGCCGTAGTGCGTTTCCACGCCCAAGATCGCGGCGATGAGCGCCGGCTCCACATGCCAGCGATGCCAAGCGCGCGCGAATGCGTCTTTGTGCGCGCGCAAATAGGCGCGGCCTTGGCGGATCAGGGAAGCATTCACGAACAGGGGCCGATAGTCGCGATAAGGAAGCGCCTCATAGGGCCTTGTGATGCGCGCGATCACCTCGGGCACGAAGCGCGCCTGCGCAAGCGCCTTATGAATGCGCGCGGCTGCAAGCCCCGTTTGCGCGGAAAGTTCCTCAGCAAGCTGGGCGCGCGCCTGCGCATAGGGGTCGTTTGCGCTTGCAAGCGCTGACACCGGCCCAAAAAGCAAAAGCAAAAGCAGCCTAAAACTCAAGCACACGCGGCTTTTTGATCCCCTCAGCGGGAAGCAGCGAGGTCTCCATCAGCCCAAGCTTGATGAAGCTTTCGCCCTTGCGCTCCCAAAGCTCCAAGCGCACGACGGGATCCTCGCCCAAAAACACCGCGAGCCGCCCGTGTTCGGCAAGGCGCGCAAGCAAATGCTCGGGCACCTCAGGCACGGCCGCGCCGATCACGATCGCATCAAAAGGCCCAGCAAGCTCGGGATGCGCGTCCATCGCCGCCGCATCCATCGCATTGACCTCAATGACCTTGGCGTTTTCTATGCCGTGCGCGGCTAGATTTTCGCGCGCAAGCGCCGCAAGCTCGGCATGGATTTCGCAGCTTACGACCTCGCGCGCAAGCATCGCGAGCAAGGCGGTCAAAAAGCCCGTGCCCGTGCCGATTTCCAGCACGCGATCCTCAGGTGTGAGCCGCAATGCCTGCAGGATTTGCGCCTCCTGCAAGGGGCTCAGCATCTCCTGCCCGTGCGGCAGCGGCACGCGCCCTTCCATGTAGGCGAGCGAGCGCACGGACTCAGGCACGAACGCCTCGCGCGGCATCGTCGCAAACAGCTCCACGATCTTCGGATCCAAGACCTTGCAGCAGCGGATTTGGTTTTCCACCATGCGCCGCCGCGCGAGCGCAAAGTCCACCTTCACCGCCATTTACCCCTCCTGATCGGCCGCGGCACGCTGCCCGCTTTTTTGGGAAGGCTCAAGCACGCGCTCGCGCACGCGCTCGGGAGGCCCAAGCGTGCCTGCGGGCACCACGATGTCGTCGTCTATGCGGATTTCGGCGCGCGCCGCATCGCCCACGCGCACGCGCACGGGGCCTTCTTGTTCCACGCTGAGCGTCTCTCCATCAGCAAGCAGTTTGCGCGCAAGCAGCGCGCCTTGCAGGTCGCGAAACTCCACCCAAAGCGGGCCGCCGCGCGCCACCACCGCATACCGATGGCGCTTGGCAGGCTGCGCAGCCGGCAAGGCGCTCGCAGGGGAGGCGGGCTGCGCAGCCTCTTTGGTTTGCGAAAGGGCGGGCTTTGGCGGGGCGGGCTGCGGCTCCACGAAGCTCGGCGGCGGCACAGGCGGGGGCGGCGGTTTTTCTGGGCTTCTCATGCCCAGCCAAAGCCCAAGCACGAGCACGATCACGAAGCCTAGGGCCGCGATCTGCGCCCAGCGCTTGGGCGGCACCGTGGGCGCGCTTGGGTAGGTCGCAGGCGGGGTGAGGCGGATGTCCGCATGCTTGAGCTGCTTGAGCAACTCCTCGGCCTCGCGCTCTATGCCGAGCAATTGCGCGTATTGGCGCGCAAAGCCGCGCGCATAGACCTCTTCCGGCAAACGCGCCCAATCGCCGGCCTCCAAAGCCTCCAAGAAGGTGCGGCTGATGCGCAGCTTTTCCGCCACTTCCTCGGCGCGCAGCTTCTTTTGCTGCCGCGTGCTGCGCAAAAGCTCCCCAAGCCTGCGCTGCAACTCCTCGCGCGAAGGCCCGTTCGGCGCAGGCGCCTGGGATTCGTTCAGCGGTTTTGTTCCATCACTTCCAAAAGCTTGTCCTTCGCCCATGCCCGATCCTCGTCGCTTTGCGCGCGGTCAATGAACTCGCCGAGCAGCTCCTTGGCCTCTTCTTTGGCCCGCATCTGCACGAGCGCATCCACGACCATTTCCACGACATCGCGGCGCGGCAAGAAGCGGCGGCCTGTTGCGAGCAGCATCGCGCGTGCGAAGTGGCGCTTGCCCGTTGCGGCCAGCACGCGCGCTTCGCGGATCTTCGGCCGCGGATCGCCCGGGGCGAAGCTTGCGGCCTCGCGATAGGCGGCGAGCGCCTCTTCATAGCGCTTTTGCCCGAAGAGCGCATCGCCGAGGTTCAAAAGCGCGAGATGCTGGTTCGGATAGCGCGGATCGGCGATCGCGCGCCGCGCCTCGCGTTCGGCCTCCGCATAGCGGCCCAAGCGATTGAGCAGACCCGCATAGTTCGTGTGCGCAGCCGCGCCTGCGCCATGGCGCAGCGCTTTTTTGAAGTAAAACTCCGCTTTTTGGAAGTCGCCGCGCGCCCACCAAGCAAGCGCGAGCGCATCCAGCACATCGGGCCGATTGGGCTCCAGCTTGTTTGCTTCCATCAGCTCGGCAAAGGCGCGCGGCAGGATGCCCTTTTGCAAGGCGTCCACGCCGAGTTGGTAGTGGATCGTGGCAAGCCTGTGCCGATCCGCATGCGGCTGCGGCGCGCTTACGCACGCAGCGAGCAGCAGCGCAAACCCCGCCCAGCGCATGTTCATGCGCCATGCTCCCCGCGCAGCACGGCGAGCAATCGCTGCGCGTTTGCATCCATGGCGTTCTCGGCCGTGATGACCGCATCGGCAAGCGCATGGCGGCAGCCGGCATCGCAGGTTGGCGGCAAGTGCGCAGGCAGATGCGCAAGCGTATCCATGGCGCGCGCGATGTTTCGGCGCATCACCTCCACCACGGCCTCCACGCTCACCGCCTCTTCGCTTTCACGCCAGCAATCGTAGTCCGTGGCCATCGCGAGCGTGGCATAGCAAAGCTGCGCTTCGCGCGCGAGCTTCGCCTCGGGCATGTTCGTCATGCCGATCACATCGGCGCCCCACTGGCGAAACAGGTGCGATTCCGCGCGCGTGGAAAACTGCGGGCCTTGGATGCAAAGATAGGTGCCGCACGCATGCGCATGCGCGCCGCTTGCGCGTGCAGCCGCAAGCAGCGCCGCGCGCAGCCGCGGGCAGGTAGGCTCCGCCATGGACACATGCGCCACGATTCCTTCCCCGAAGAAGCTGCTTGGGCGCCCGCGCGTGAAGTCCAAGAACTGATCCACGATCACGAAGTCGCCGGGTGCAATCTCTTCGCGCAAGGAGCCCACGGCCGAGACGGACACAAGCCAATCCACGCGCGCAAGCTTCATCGCGAAGATGTTGGCGCGGTAGTTGATCGCATGCGGCGCGATGCGATGCCCGCGCCCGTGCCGCGGCAAAAACACGATCTCGGCCGCATCCCCTTCCAGCACGACGAGCTCGTCCGAGGGGGGGCCGAAGGGTGTGTCCAGCCGCAGCCGCTCGCGCTCCGTATATCCCGTAAGGGCATAAAGGCCGCTACCGCCGATGACGCCGATCCTCGGTTTCATGCCGCCTCCTTCGCGGCAAGCTGCCCGCAAGCGGCCAAGATGTCTTGCCCGCGCGGGCGGCGCACGGTCGCGCGCACGCCCTGCGCGACAAGCCAGGCGGCGATCTCATGCGCGCGGGCCAAGGGGGTGGGCGCATAAGACGCGCCGGGCCAGGGGTTGAACGGGATAAGGTTCACGCGCTCGCGTCCTTTGCGCACGAAGCGCACAAGCGCCTCCATGTCCGCTTTGCGGTCGTTGATGCCTGCAAGCAAGACATACTCCAAGGTGATGTGCCGCTTGGGCGCAAGCGGATAGGCGTTGAGCGCCGCACGCAGCCGCGCAAGCGGATAGCTGCGATTGACGGGCACAAGCTCGTTGCGCAGCTCATCGCGCGCCGCGTGCAACGAAATCGCGAGATTGACGCCGACATCGCCAAGCCTCGCAAGCTGCGGCACAAGCCCCACGGTGGAGACCGTGATGCGGCGCTTGGAGATACCAAGCCCCCAAGGGGCCGTAAGCCAGCGGATGGCGGCAAGCACATGGGCGAGATTGGCGAGCGGCTCGCCCATGCCCATGAAGACGATGTGCGTGATCTCGTTGCGCCAAGGCGCAGGCAGCGGATCGCGGGCGAGATCGCGCTGCACGGCGGCGATCTGCGCAAGGATCTCGGCCGCCGTGAGGTTGCCGCGAAAGCCGAGCGTGCCCGTATGGCAAAACGGGCATGCATAGACGCAGCCCGCTTGGGAAGACACGCACACGGTGCTGCGCTCGCGCTCGGGGATGAGGACGGTCTCTATGCGCGCGCCCGAGGCAAGCCGGAAGCGATACTTGCGCACGCCGTCCGCCGCACACTCGCGCGCTTCCAAGACGAGCGGGTCGCAAACGAACTGCTCAGCCAACCGCGCGCGCAACGCCTTGGGAAGATTCGTCATCGCCGCGGGGTTAAGCACGCCTTTGCGCAGCCAGTCCAACACCTGCCGCGCGCGGTAGCGCGGCTCCCCCTGCGCGGCAAGCCAGGCCGCAAGCGCCGCTTCGTCTTGGCCGAGCAACTCCGGTTTCTTCATGCCCCGCGTATTGTGTCAGAAACCACGCGCAAGCGATACCCTTGCCCGCTTCATGGAGCCTGTGCCCGTTGCTTGGGATGCGTTTGCGGCGATGCGCCGCACGATGGCGCTGTTGGAGCGGCTTGCACGCATGCCCGCGTATGCCCGCGCGTTGCAGTTGCCTGAGGTTGCGCGCCCCGATCCCGGCTATCCGTCGGTGCTCATGGGCTACGACTTCCATCTGCGCGAGGGGCGGGTAGCGCTCATTGAAGTGAACACGAACGCAGGCGGGTTGTTTTGGGATGGGAAGTGGCTTTCGCAGCCGCCCTTGTGGGATGCGCCCTTGGAGGAGCGCCTTGCGGCGATGTTTCCACGAGCGTGGCGCACGATCGCGATCATGGATGAGAACCTAGCTGCGCAACCGATGCTTCCCGAGATGCAGGCCTATGCAGCGCTTTTGCAGCGCTTCGGTCGCAAGGCGTGCCTGGCGGAGCCGCAGGAGATTGCAGCCGATGACGAAGGAAGGCTTGTGAAGGACGGCCTGCGCTTGGACGGCATCTACAACCGCTGCACGGATTTTTATCTGGAGAAGCCTGCGCTTGCGTCTGTGCGCCGTGCTTATCTGGAAGGGAAAGTGGGGCTTTCGCCGCATCCGCACGCCTATGGGCTTTTGGCCGACAAGCGCAG
>WFOX01000101.1 GCA_015487905.1 Mariprofundales bacterium | reverse complement strand
TGCGGTTGCTCGTGGAGGCGCAGCGCTCGCCAGGCTCCAGCCGATCCGCGTTCATGGCGATGCACATGGAGCAGCCCGGCTCGCGCCAGGAAAAGCCCGCCGCCTTGAAGATCCGATCCAGGCCCTCGGCCTCGGCCTGGCGCTTCACAAGCCCTGAGCCCGGCACGACCATCGCAAGCTTCACATTCGGCGCGATCTTTCGCCCCTTCACGATCTTGGCCGCCTCGCGAAGATCCTCGATGCGCGCGTTCGTGCACGAGCCGATGAAGACCTTGTCAATGCGAATATCGGCGATCTTCTGGCCTTCGGAAAGGCCCATGTATTCCAGGGCGCGCGCCCAAGCCGCGCGCTTCGTTTCATTGGGCGCCTCGCGCAAGGATGGCACGCGGCCGGTAAGCGGCACGGCCATCTCGGGGCTTGTGCCCCAGGTCGTCATCGGCGCGATCGCATCGGCATGAAACGCGTGCTCGGCGTCAAAGCGCGCATCGGGATCGGAGACGAGCTCGCGCCAAGCGGCCACGGCCATCTCCCAAAGCTCGCCCTTGGGCGCAAAGGGCCGATCGCGAAGATATTCAATGGTTTTCTCATCCACGGCCACCATGCCGCAGCGCGCGCCCGCCTCAATCGCCATGTTGCACAATGTCATGCGTCCTTCCATGGACAGCGCGCGAACGGCCTCGCCCGCATACTCTATCGCGTATCCCGTGCCGCCTGCGGTGCCAAGCTTCGCAATCAAAAACAACGCCATGTCCTTCGCATAGACGCCGCGGCCAAGCCGTCCGTCCACGCGGATGCGCATGCGCTTGGGCTTTTTGGTCACCAGGCATTGGGTCGCCAGCACATGCTCCACTTCGCTTGTGCCGATGCCGAAAGCGATCGCACCGAAGGCGCCGTGCGTGGAGGTGTGTGAATCGCCGCACACAATCGTCATGCCCGGAAGCGTCAAGCCCTCTTCGGGGCCGATCACATGCACGATCCCCTGGCGCGGGTCGTGCAGATCAAACTCCATGATGCCGAACTCGGCGCAGTTGCGATCCAGCGCCTCCACCTGCTCGCGCGAGATCGGATCGTCAATGCCCTCTTCGCGCCCCAGCGTGGGCACATTGTGATCGGGCGTGGCGATGATCGCGCCCGGGCGCCATGGCTTGCGCCCGGCAAGCCTGAGGCCCTCAAAGGCCTGGGGGCTTGTTACCTCATGCACGAGATGGCGGTCAATGTAGAGCAACACCGAGCCGTCGTCGTTTTCGGCGACGATGTGCGCATCCCAAACCTTGTCAAAGAGCGTCTTGCCGCTCATGCGCCGCGCTCCTCCATCGGCACATAGGGCGCGCCATGCGTGCCCGTATAAATCTGGGTGGGACGGAAGATGCGCAAGCGCCCGAGCTGCTCGCGCCAATGCGCAAGCCAGCCTGCTACGCGCGCAATCGCAAAGATCGGCGTAAAGAGATCCGTTGGAATTCCAAGCCGGCGGTAGATGATGCCCGAATAGAAATCCACATTGGGCCAAACACCCTTTTTGCCGAGTGTTTCGCGTGTCAGCTCCTCAATGCGGCGCGCGATCTCATAGGTGGGATCGGGGCCTTCCTTTTCCATCAGCTCCGCATACAGGCGCTGCAAGAGCGTGGCGCGCGGGTCCTTGGTTTTGTAAATCCGGTGCCCAAGGCCCGGGATGCGCTCCTTTTTGGCAAGCTTTTCTTCAATGTAGGACTCGGCGCGATCCACTGTGCCGATCTCATCCAGCATCTTGAGCACGGCCTCATTGGCACCGCCATGCCGGGGGCCGGAAAGCGCGCCGATCGCGGCTGAGATGCAGGTGAAGGGATCCGCCCCCGTGCTGGCCGCCACGAGCATCGCAAAGGTGCTCGCGTTCATCGTGTGCTCGGCATGGACGATCAGCGCCACATCCAAAATGCGCGCCACAAGCGCATCGGGCTCTTCGCCTGTGAGCATGTAGTAGAAGTTCGCGGCATGCGAAAGATCATCGCGCGGCGGAATCGGATCATCGCCTGCGCGCATGCGCGCATGCGCAGCCACGAGCGTAGGCAGCTTGGCGATGGCCTTGACGACCACATCGCGCACGGTCGCCTCGTCATAACCGCCGTTGAGCAGCCTCGGCAGCGGATAGAACATGCCGAGGATCGCGACATTGGCCTGCAAGGCGTCCATCGGATGCGCATGCTCGGGATACTGCTTCATGACATCGCGGATGCGGAACTTGATGCGCCGGTGGTGTCTGAGTTCCGCATCAAAGGCGTCCAGCTCCGCGCGCGTGGGGAGCTTGCCGTAGATAAGTAGATAGGCCGTTTCCTCAAAGCTGGATTGTTCCGCGAGCGTCTCAATGTGGATGCCGCGGTATTCCAATAGCCCCTTTTCGCCGTCAATGTAGGAGATGGAGGACTCCACGACCGGAATGCCCGCAAGCCCGGGTGAGTAGCAAGCAAGGTTCGGTTTCGTCATCCCGCCTCCTTTGCGCGCGCAGGCTCCGAGGATACGGAAAAAGGCCGCGGGTCGCCAACCCTTGCGCCGCGATCCAGCACGATCTCCTCAACCGGCGGCATCGCCGCCACAGGCAGCCCCGCCTCAATCGCGGCGATCCTCTCGGGATCGGCGCGCGTTTCCGGATGCTTGGGAAGCATGAAGGCGCAGATGTCGCAATGCTCCTCAATCGCGGTCTCATAAAGCCCGAGCCTGCGGCTTTCGGCGACGATCTCTTCCTTGTCCGCGCCGATG
>WFOX01000100.1 GCA_015487905.1 Mariprofundales bacterium | reverse complement strand
GCGATGCTTTCGGATCACACAAAGCGCCACGATCATGCGGCCTGGGGCGCATGGCTGGATGCGCATGCGCTGCGCTTTTCCATCGGCACGGATGCGGAGTCGTGGACGGTGTCGGTGCTTGCGCTCAAAGAGGAACTTCCTGCCGCGCTGGATGCGATCGCGGAGGCGCTGCTTGCGCCGGGCTGGAATGAAAAGCGCTTTGCCAACCTCAAAACGCGCGCGATCGCAGCGGCGAAAAAGGCGCGCGAGGAGCCGGGAAGGCTCGCGATGGAGCGGCTTTTGCCGGCGCTTTTTGGCAAGCACCCCTATGCGCACATCCCAGGCGGCACGCCCGAGACGCTTGCGAAGGTGCATCTAACCGACCTCAAGCGCCTGTATCGCGCCCAGTTCCATCCCAAGGGCGCGCACTTCGTCGTCGCAGGCGATGTGCATTTGCAGGAACTGCTTCCGCTTCTCAAGGCGCGATTTTCTCGCTGGCAGGGCGCGCCCAGGCTTGGGCTTGCGGACATTCCGGCTCCTAGCGCCCCCAGCCCCGTGCGCATCCATGTGCCTGCGCCGACCACGCAAACGCTGATCGTGTTTGCGCGCCTTGGGCCTTCTCGCCGCGATCCGCTTCTGTTTGCGGATTTCCTCGTCAATGAGGCCTTCGGCGGCGGAAGCTTTTCGTCGCTGCTCATGGAGACCTTGCGCGAGCAAAAGGGCCTGGTCTATGGCACCTATAGCTACTTTGAGCCGCGCGCAAGACCCGGCCCCTGGATCGTGCGCGTGCAAACGCGCAATGAAAAGGCCGATGAGGCCGAAAAGACGACGAAGAAGCTCATGGCCCGGCTTGCGCGCAAGGGGCTTGTCAAGGCGCTTGTGCGCGCGACAGCCCAACGCATGGCCGGGCGCTTTCCGCAGAGCCTGGACAGCAACCGCGAGCGCGCCGATCTTTTGGCGATGGTTGCGCTTTACGGGCTTCCGTTGGATTATCTCCAAAAGTGGCCTAAGCGCATCCTTGCGGTGGATGCAAAGAGCGCCGCCCAAGCCGCGCGCGCGCTGGATCCCCGCGGATGGATAGAAGTTCGCGTAGGCCCGGGAGGTGGATGATGCGCAAAACGGTGCTTGTGGTGGAGGACTCCGATTCCAGCCGCGATCTCACCGTGCATGTCCTGCAGCAAAGCGGCTATCGCGTGTTGGAAGCACGAGACGGCGAAGAGGCGCTGCATGTGCTAGGCGAAAGCCCCGTGGATCTCGTCCTTACGGATGTGATGATGCCGAAGATGGACGGCTGGGAGCTCGCCAAGCGCGTGCGCCAACAAGCGCGCTTTATGCTGATGCCCATCGTCTTTCTCACGGTGCTGGACGACTTGGAAAATCAGGTGCGCGGCTTTGCCGAGGCGGCCGTGGACGACTATCTCACCAAGCCCATCTCGCCGCAACAGCTTGTCGCGCGCGTGCAAACGGCGCTTGCACGCGCCGAGCGCATCAAGCGCTTTTTGCGCCGCGATCCCGCAACAGGGCTTGCGTTTCCCGATTACTTCCGCGAGCGCTTGCAAGAGGAGGCCGCGCGCGTGGAAGCTTTTGGACGCAAGCTTGCGCTCGTGGTGTTCGCGATTCCGAACTATCTTGCGATTGAACGGGGCCAAGCGGATTGGTTTGCGCGGCTTGCGGCCGAAGAGGCGGGCAAGCGCATCCAAAAAGCCGCGCACGCATACGATCTCGTGGCCGACATGCAATGGGGACGCTTTGCAGCGCTGCTGCCCGAGCGAGATGCGGAGGGCGCGCGCAAGTGGGCGCAAAGCGTGCAACAGGGATGGGATCTCACGCTCGTGTGGGAAGAGACGCAGCAGCGCGTGCCCGTGGAGCTCACCTTTGCCGTGGATGAAATCGTGCCGGGCGCCGATGCGGCCGCCGTGCTCGCCGAGCGCTTGGACGCATTTGCACGCAAGTGGTGAGATGCTGCGCCTAACCGGCGGCGCCTGGCGAGGGCGGCGCATTCCAAGCGCGCCTGCGGGCGTGCGCCCCACGCCCTCGCGCGTGCGCGAAGCGCTCATGAACATTTGGACGCACGAAGGACTCCTGCACGAGCCGTTTTTGGATCTCTTCGCAGGCAGCGGCGTGATGGGATTGGAGGCGTTATCGCGCGGCGCGCCCCGAGTCGTGGCCATAGAGCAGCGCATCCATTCCGTGCGTGCGCTGCGCGCGCTTGCAGATGAGCTTGGGTTGCACGAGCGCTGGGAAATCCTGCGCGCACGGCTTCCAGATGGGCTTGCGCGGATTGCGCAGCAACGCTTCGGCGTTGTGTTCGCAGATCCGCCCTACGCCTGGCGCGAAGCGCTCACAAGCCTGCCCGCTTGGTTGGATGACTACGGCATTCGCTGCCAGCAGCTCGTGATAGAACAGCCGCGCGAAGCTGCCTTGCGCATGCCGCCTATCGGATGGCGCGTGGTGGATACGCGCCGCTACGGCGGCACAATGATCGTGCGATTGACGCGCGCATGAAGCGCCTCGCGATCTATCCCGGCACCTTTGATCCGATCACGCTCGGCCATGTGGATGTCGTGCGCCGCGGCTTGCAGGTGTTTGATCGCATCGTCGTCGCCGTGGCCGAGCGCGCCGAAAAAGGCCCCACTTTCTCTCATGCCGAGCGCATCGCGATGGCGCAGGAAACCTTCGCCGAGGAGCCGCGCGTGGAGGTGCAAGGGTTTTCCGGTCTGCTCGTGGAGTTCGCGCGCAAGCTTGGGGCCGTGGCGATCCTGCGAGGCTTGCGCGCGGCAAGCGATTTTGAATACGAGTTCCAAATGGCGACGATGAACCGGCGCCTTGCGCCGGAGCTTGAGACCTTCTTTGTCGCCGCGGCCGAGGAGTTCACCTTCGTCTCCTCCAGCCTCATCCGCGAGATCGCCGCGATGGGCGGCGATGTGGGGCCGTTCGTGCCCGAAGCCGTCGCGCGCAGGTTGCGCGCACGCGCGCAGACTTGACGCGCGCGCCCACAAAAGGAAAATGCGCGCTTCCCTTTTGCAGGCTTGAGCACGACGAGGAGGAATCAATGCCGGGCGTGCTGGTGGATCCGAACGAATCGTTTGAGCTTGCGATCAAACGCTTTCGCAAGCAGGTGGAGGCGGCGCAGATTTTGAAGGAGTGCCGCAAGCGCGAATACTACGAAAAGCCGGGGGTGGCGCGCAGGCGCAAGGAGGCGCAGGCGCGCAAGCGACTCATGAAGCGGCTCAAGCGCATCCGCTTGCGGGAGATGCGCGAGCTTTAAGCCCAAAAGGGGGCCACCCGCCCCTGTGTCTCGGAGGCCCGCCATGCCGCAACGCGTGGATGAAGCGCTCAAAGCGGCCATGAAACAAAAGGACACGCTGCGCGTGTCCGTGCTGCGCATGTTCAAGGCTGCGATCCGCAACCGCGAGATTGAGCTCGGCCGCAGCGCCAACGAAGAGGACATCGCTGCTGTTGCGCGCAAGCTCATCAAGCAGCGCGAGGAAGCCGCCGAGCAGTATGCGGCGGCCGGGCGCAACGATCTCGCCGAAAAGGAGCGCGCCGAGGCCGAGGTGCTGCGTGCGTTCTTGCCACAGATGCTCTCAGAAGAGGAGCTGGAAGCGGCGATAGACGAAGCCTTGCGCGAAACTCAGGCGCAAAGCGCGAAGGACATGGGGCGTGTGATGGGCTGGCTCAAGGCGCGCTATGGCGCGCGCGTGGATATGGCCGAGGCTGCCAAGCGCGTGCGCGCACGCCTTTCCTAAACGCGCCGGATGGGGCGCTTTCCCGACTCGTTTCTTGACGAGTTGCTCGCCCGCACGGACATCGTGGAGCTGATCGGTCGGCATGTGCAGTTGCGCCGTTCGGGCAAGAATTGGGTGGGGCTGTGCCCGTTTCACCGCGAAAAAACGCCCTCATTTACGGTTTCGCAGGACAAAGGATTGTTTTATTGCTTCGGCTGCGGCAAAGGAGGAAACGCCATCACCTTCGTGATGGAATACGAAGGACTCGCATTTCCGGAAGCCGTGGAGCGCCTTGCAGCGCTTGCCGGCATTCCCGTGCCACGCCGCGAACGCGCAAGCGAAGACCGGGACTACGATGCCGGCCTCAACCTGCTGCGTGCCGCGGCGGAGCGCATGCACGAATGGCTGCTACGCAGCCCGCAAGCGAAACATGCGCGCGCCTATGCGAAGGGGCGCGGACTGCGTGAGGATACGCTTGCACGCTGGCGGCTGGGCTATGCGCCGCGCGATGCCGCATGGCCGCTTGCAAGCTTTGGACGCGACGCCAAGACCGTGCGCTTGCTCACGCGCACAGGGCTTTTGCGCGAAGGCGCGCAAGGCGCGTTCGCCATGTTTCGCGATCGGCTCGTGTTTCCGATCCGCGATCGGCAAGGGCGCATCGTGGGCTTCGGCGGGCGCGCGCTTGCGGATGCGCAGCAGCCCAAGTATCTCAACACGCCGGAAACCCCTTGGTTTCACAAGCGGCGCTTGCTTTTCGGGCTCTATGAACACCGCGAGGGCATCCGCCAAGCAAAGCGCGCGCTCGTCGTGGAAGGCTATATGGATGTGATCGCACTGCACGAGGCCGGCGTGGCGCTGGCCGTTGCGCCGCTGGGCACGGCCTTTTCGCGCGAACAGGCCGAAGTGCTCTGGCGCACGGCCCCGGAAATCGTGCTGTGTATGGACGGGGATGCCGCCGGCAAACGCGCCGCCTGGCGGGCATTGGAAGAGCTTTTGCCCGCGCTTACGGCCGAGCGCAGCCTGCGCTTCGCCTTTCTGCCCGAGGGCGAGGATCCGGACTCGTTCGTGCGCCGCGAAGGGGTGGATGCGTTTTTGCGCCTCGTGGAAGAGGCCGAAGAAGCGTTTGCCTTTTGGCTGGAGGGGTTGCGGCGGGTTGCAGGCAGCGGCGTGGATGGGCGCGCACGGCAGGCCAAGCTTGCCGATCGCATGCTCAGCTCCATGCGCGATCCCTACTTGCGCGAAGCGTGGCGGCAAGAGGCCGAACATGCCATTGGACTGCGGCTTTATGAGGCGCGCGCGGTGGAAACCGCATCCGCAGACGCCGAGCCTGCAAGCCTTGGCCCCGCCGAGGAGCAGTTTCTTGCGGGGTTGCTGCAAAAGCCTATGCGCGCACAAGCGCTTCCTCCCGAAGCGCGTGATTTCTTCCTTGACAAACCTGCGGTGCGCGCGCTATATACAAGACTCCTTGCGCTTGCGCACGAGGGGGAAGAAGCGCGTCTTGCCGAGCGGCTGCTGCGCGAGTTTCCGCAAGAAACGCGCATCGCGGCTTGGGCAAGTGGCATGGAAGTGGATGAAGAAGCGTTTGGCGAAGCGACGCGCGCGCTGGCGCGCGGCGTGCTTTTGCACCGCTTGCGCAAGGCGTCGGGAAACCTTATGGAGACCCTGGCGCTGCGGCGCAGACTGGAAGAACTTTCGCGCGCAAACGATTTGCACCACAATAAAGGAGAGCGGGGTTAGACGATGGATGTGATGAGGATTCCGGGGCTTACGCGGCTTGCGCACAAGGGCAAGCAGCGCGGCTACATCACCTACGATGAGCTCAACGAAGCGCTGCCGCCCGAGTATGTGAGCGCGGAGCGCATTGAGCAGATCATCAATGTCTTTGCCGCGATGGGGATTGAGGTGACCGACCCCGAGCGGGCGCCGGGCGGGGCGCTTGCCGTCAACAAGGCGCGCCTGCGCAAGGAAGACTCGGCGCTGCGCGCGGACACCTCCACGCTCGGCACCGTGATTCGCATTGACGACCCCGTGCGCATGTATCTGCACGAGATGGGCTCGTTTGAGCTGCTCACGCGCGAAGGCGAGATTGAAATCGCGCGGCGCATTGAGGAGGGCCGCGCGCAGATGCATGCGGCGATCTGCAAGTGCCCGGCCACCTTCCGCGAGATCATGCGGCTTGCCGAGCGCGTGGAGCAAATCGTGGAAGAAGCGCGGGCGCAGGGCGAAGAGCCTGATTTGCGCGATCTCGTGGAAGTGGATGAAAAAGTCATCAATGCGGCCGCGATTGCGGAGTATGAAGAGCGCATGAGCCGCGCGGATGAGGAGCTTGAAGAGCTTGTAGAAGAAGAAAAGGTGGATGAAGAGGAACTGGAAGAGGCCATTCGCGAGCGGCGCGCCACGCCGGACGGCACACCGCTTGTGGAGGCCGTGATCACCAAGGACGAGCAGATTGACGAGGTGCTTGCGCACATCCGCGAGGCCAAGCGGCTGCACGCCGAGATTGAGGCGCTTGCGCGCAAGCAGCGCCGCGGTGCGAAGACGGAAGAAATAGAGGCGCTGCGCAAGCGCATGTTGGAGGAAATCACGGCCATTCCGTTTGCGCCGAAGCAGATTGAGGAGCTGATTGCGCGCTTCAAGACGAGCGTGGAGCGCGTGCGCGAGCAGGAGCGGCGCGTGCGCGACCTCGTGCTGCGCACGGGCATGCCGCGCAAGCTCTTTTTGGAGACCTTCCCGAAGCGCGCCGCCGACGAGCGCTGGGTGGATGAGCTTTTGCGCGAGCATGCGGATGCGCCTTGGGCGGCGGCGCTTGCCGAGGTGGCGCCGAAGATCAAGGAGGCGCAGCGCCGCATTCGGCGCGTGGAGCAAGAGATGGGGCTGCGCGTGCCTGAGCTTAAAGAGGTCGCGCGCGAGCTATCGCTTGGTGAAGCGAAAATGCGCCAGGCGAAAAAGGAAATGATTGAGGCGAACCTGCGGCTTGTAATCTCCATTGCGAAGAAATACACGAACCGCGGGCTTTCGTTCTTGGACCTCATTCAAGAGGGCAACATCGGCCTTATGAAGGCCGTGGATAAGTTTGAGTGGCGCCGCGGCTATAAGTTCTCCACCTACGCAACTTGGTGGATTCGCCAAGCGATCACGCGCTCCATCGCCGATCAAGCGCGCACGATCCGCATCCCCGTGCACATGTTGGAGACGATGCACAAGGTAAGCCGGGTTGCGCGCGACATCGCCCAGCGCATCGGCCGCGAGCCGACGCTGGAGGAAATCGCCGAAGCGATGGGTATGGAAAAGGAAAAGCTGGAGCAGCTCGTGGAGTCCTCGCGCGAGCCGGTGAGCTTGGAAACGCCTGTGGGCGATGAGGAGGACTCCGAACTCGGCGACTTCGTGGCCGATGAGAAGGCCGAAAACCCTGAGGAAGAGGCTGCGCGGCACATGCTCGCCGAAGCCGTGGAGGAGGTGCTCAGCCAGCTTTCCGAGCGCGAGCAAAAGGTGCTGCGCATGCGCTTCGGCATCGGCATGAACACGGATCACACGCTGGAAGAGGTGGGCAAGCAGTTCGGGGTCACGCGCGAGCGCATCCGCCAGATTGAGGCCAAGGCGTTGCGCAAGCTGCGGCACCCCACGCGCGCGAAGAAGCTCATCACCTTCGTGGAGATGCCGGAGCAGGAGCCTGCGCGGGAAGAGGAGGAGGCAAAGTAGCCTCTACTTCCCGCGCGGCGGGATCATGATGCGCTGAATGGAAAGCGCTTTGCGTGTTGCGGGATCAATCTCCACGAGCGTGGCGCAAAAGGTGGCGCCGCGCTCTATCGGCTCAAAGCGCTTGGGAAGGCGCTGCACCATGCGCACAAGCGCTCCCTCCACCTTCATGCCGATCACGGAATCATAGTTGCCGGTCATGCCAAGGTCGGTTTGATACGCGCAGCCCTTGGGAAGAATCCGCTCATCGGCGGTCGGCACATGCGTGTGCGTGCCCCAAACGAAGCTTGCGCGCCCGTCCAGCCACCAGCCCATGCCCATTTTCTCGCTTGTGGCCTCGGCATGGAAATCCACGAGGATCGCGGCCACATCGTCGGGGATCTCGGAAAGCGCGCGCTCAGCCGCCGCAAACGGGCAATCCCAGTTGCCCATGAAGGTCTGGCCGATGAGATTGATCACGGCGATCTTGTGGCCTGCGGCCGTTTGCTGCACGGTCCAGCCGCGCCCGGGTGCATAGGGTGAGAAGTTGTAGGGGCGCACGAAGCGCGGATCCTTGTCAATGAGTTCCAAAAACTCGCGCTGATCCCAGCAATGGTTGCCGTTCGTGAGCACATGCACGCCGGCGTCAAACACCTCCCGCGCGGCTTTGGCTGTGGTGCCGAAGCCGCCCGCCAGGTTTTCGCCGTTGGCGACGACGAAGTCAATGCGGTGCGCATCAATCAAGCGCGGCAGGTGCTCGCGCACGGCGCGACGGCCCGCGCGGCCGATGATGTCGCCGATCGCTAAGACTCTAAGCGGCACGGAATCACCTCTTTTTCGGTAATCACGAAATCCAGCGGCTCATCATGCCTTTCAGCGGGCACGCGCGCGACCTCTTGAAACGAAAACGCAAGGCCGATGGCGGCCACAAGATGCTTGCGATGGCGGGCAAGCCATCGGTCAAAATACCCCTTGCCCATGCCAAGCCGCCCGCCTCGCCGGTCAAACGCCACAAGCGGGCAAACGAGCACGGCGCGCGTGCGCATATCCCAAGGCTTGCCATCGGGCTCGGGGATGGAGAAGGCGCCCACGCGCCACCGCGCGCCATCCGCGCGGCGCCAAAGCAACGATGTTCCCACCACGACGGGGGCATATACGCGCGCGCAAGGAGGATCGGTGAAAAGCGTATGCGTATCCAGCTCCTCGGCCAACGCGCGATAGAGCAACAAATCCAGCGATTGCCAGCCTTGCGCCGCGATGAAGCGCCGCATGCGCGCGCAGGCTTCTTGCGACAAGCGCCGCCGCAATGCCGGTGCAAGCGCGCGCCGTTGCTTTCGCATCTGTTCGCGAAGTCGTTGTTTTTCGCGCATCCGCCGCCGAAAAAAGAGCGCCCCCGCACTGGCGGATTGGCGCGCAGTTGTCGAACCCCTGATCTCATCAGGTGGGCGCCTCTCTCCGGCCTTAGGCTTCCCGGCTGCCCGGGCATGCACACGGTCCGGAGAAGTCCGGCCCCCGTGGTTCGCTCTGTCGGGTCTGGCAACTTGTGCGCCGCTCGCTCAGCGCAGGGGCGCGCGTATCAATCCTTCTGCTTGTGAAGCTAGCGCGTCCAACGCCTCAAGCAAGCGCGCGCGCTCGGCATCTTTTCCTTCGCGCAGATCCAACACCTCCGCGGCCAAGTCCAGCGCGACCAAAATCAAAAGCCTGTCCGTGCCGGCCGTAAGCGCGGCTTTTTGCATTTCTTCTATGCGTTCGCGCACGAGCTTTGCCGCCGCTTCCACGCGCTCGGGCGGCTCTTCGCTGCGCAGCGCAAGCCTGCGGCCGAGGATTTCCACCTCCACGCGCGTGCTCATGCGCCCTGCCCCTCTTTGCTCTTTTGCACCTCGGCAAGCACTTCGTCCAGCTCGGCGAGCGCCTGTTCCACGCGCGCTTTGGCCTCCAGCTTCTCCTCGCGCACGCGCGCAAGCTCCTCTTCCAAGGCGGCAATGCGCTCCTTGCGCTTTTTGAGCTCCTGCTCAGCCACGCGCAAGATTTCGCGCAAACGGCGATTGTCGGCCACCAAGCGCTCAATCAAGCGCTGGACGCCGCCAAGCGCTTCTTCCAGCCGCGCAAGCCGCGCTTTAAGCTCGTGATCCCGAATCCCTTCCATTGGCTTGGATTGAAGCGAAGGCGCGCAAAGCGGTCAAGTTGCAAGGTTTTCCAACCGACCCAGCCAAGGCGCGATGCGCAGCAGCCATGCCGAAAGCTCGTTGAAGCTTCCAGCAAGCATGAGCGCTCCCGTAGCCACAAGCAACGCTCCGGCCACCCATTCCACGGCGCGCATACGCGCCTTGACGCGCGCAGACCAGGCGAGAAACGCTTGCGTTCCCAAAGCGGCGAGCAAAAACGGCACGGCCAAGCCCGCCGCATACACCGCAAGCAAGGCCATGCCGCGCACGAGTTCTTCCTGCACGCTCGCAAGCGCCAAAATCGCGCCCAAAATGGGCCCCACGCAGGGCGACCAGCCAAAGCCAAAGGCCGCGCCTACAAGCACGGCCCCGACCGGCCCTTGCAGCTTGAGTTTGGACAAATCCAACCGCAAATCGCGCGCCATCCACGGAAGGCGGAATACGCCAAGAAAGTAAAGCCCGAACAAGATCACGAGCACGCCTGCGAGCTTTGTGAAAAACTGCATGTGGGCGAGCAAAAAGCGACCGATCGCGCTTGCGGAAGCGCCAAGCAGGACGAACACGAGCGAAAAGCCGAGCACGAACCAGAAGGCCTGAGCAAGCGCGCGCGCCCGAGCGCGCCCTGCGGCGAGTTCCTCCACCGCCACGCCGGAAACGAACGAAAGATACGCCGGCACGAGCGGCAACACGCAGGGCGAAAGAAACGAAAGCAATCCAGCGAAAAAGGCCGTGGCCAGGCCGACCTCCATCGTCATCGCTCGCCTCCTTGCGTCATCTCCTCGGCCCAGCGCACATAGTCCGCATCGCCCTGGGCTTGCCACCAAAGGATTTGCGGCGTCTCATAGGGATGCAGCGCTTTCAGCCGTTTTATAAGCGCCTCCAACCGCGCGGCGGGCACCTTGAGCACGAGCCGCACCTCGCGATCCTCCTGCAACGCCCCATCCCAGATATAGTAAGAAGTCATCGCCGCATCGGCCTGCGCGCAGGCCGCAAGCCCCTCCTCCACGAGTCGGCGCGCAAGCGCGCGCGCCTGTTCCTCATCGGGTAGCGTCGTCGTGAGGATGTAAAGCGCCTTGCCTTGCATGGCTTCGTGAGGATAAGGCGCGCTTGGGGGCTGGACAAGCGCGAAGCAGCGCCCCGCAGGAGGGATGGACACGGGCGGATGCCGCTGCCAAGCTTCGCGCCTGCTTCGGGTGCCTGCGGAGGGGCGTGTCCGCCTGCCGCGGGTGAAACGGGAAGTCCGGTGTAGGGAAGCCTTCGCTTCCCGAGTCCGGCGCCGCCCCCGCGACTGTGAGCCCGACGAATCCGCCACACACGGCCACTGGGGAGACCCGGGAAGGCCGGCGGAGGAGGACGAGGGCGAGCCAGGAGACCGGCCCGAAGCACTTGCGGCGATGCGCCTCGGGGTGTGGGCGCAGGGCCGGGGAAGTCCAAGCTCCCGCTTGCTTGCGGGCGCGCGTTCTTGCGCGCTTTCCTGGTCGTGCTCTTCTCCCCGATCGTGCGCATCCCCGCCTCAATCCCGCGTGCGGAGGGCACGCGAAAAGGAGGATGCGACGATGAACCCCAACCGACACCTGCTTGTTGCCGCGGCACTTGCGGCAGCCACCCATGCCTGGGCGCAATCCGAGGTCGTTGTCTCGGCAAGCCGCCTGACCAGCGATCCCGCGCGCGTCAGCGCCGATGTGAGCGTCATCACAAGCGAGCAAATGCAGGCGATCGGCGCCGTCACGGTCGCCGAGGCCTTGCAGCGCCTGGCCGGCGTGCAGATCGCCACCAACGGCGGCTGGGGCAAGAAGGCGAGCGCATTCGTGCGCGGTGGCAACAGCGGCCATGTCGTCGTCTTCATTGACGGCGTGCGCGTGGGATCGGAAACGACGGGCGCCTTTGATTGGGCGATGCTTTCGGCGGATGAAGTGGAGCGCATTGAGATCGTGCGCGGCCCGCAATCGGGGCTTTACGGCTCTGATGCCATCACAGGCGCGATTCACATCTACACGAAGCGCGGCGCAGACAAGCCGCGCCTGCATGCATTGGCCGAGGCCGGCGGGCTTGGCTCGGCGCATGCCGCAGCCTCCATCGCCGCCGCAAATGGCGAGGTGCGCTATCGCTTGGGCGTCAATGCGCGGCGCTCGCGCGATGTTTCGGCGTATGCCAAGGGCACCGAGCCTGATCCGATGCAGGCCTTGGGTGTTTCTTTTGCGCTGGATGCGCCGCTTGGGCCGGGCATGCTTTCGCTCACCGCGCGCCAGGACGCAGGCCGCACGGCCTTGGACAACATGGGCGCCGATGCGCTTAGCTTCACCCAGCTTTCATGGCAGCAAGCGCTTGCGCTCGGCTATGCGCTTCCCCTGGGCGAGACCTGGGAGCTGCGCGTGAAGGCCGGCCGCAGCGTGGATGCTTTGCATGGGCGCGATTTGCAATCCTCGTGGAACAACTACGACATCCGCACGACCCAAGACACCTTGCGGCTTGTGGCGCGCTATGCGGGCGAAGCGCTCGCGGCAAGCCTCGGTGTGGATTGGCGTTCGGCGCTCGGCATCAACGATGCAAGCAAGATCCACCATCGCCGCATCCAGACCGGCGCCTTCGCCGAGGCCGGCTGGCTCACCGAGCGCTGGGGGCTGGACGGCGCCGTGCGCCAGGACTGGAACAGCTTCACGAAGAACGCTTTCACCTGGCGCGCAGGCGGCTATCTGCGCCCCATGCCGGCGCTTACGCTCTCGGCCAACTACGGCACGGCCTTCAAGGCGCCGACGCTCAACGATCTCTTTTGGCCGGCCACGGCATGGTCTTCCGGCAACCCGAACCTTCGGCCCGAGAAGGCGCAAGGCTGGGATGCCGGCGTGGATTGGACGGCGCTTGCGGACGAGGCGGGCAAGCTTGCGCTTGGCGCGCGCTATTTTGATGAGACCGTGCGCGATCTGATCCAGTGGGGGCCGATCCCCGGCAATCCCTTTTTCTGGAAGCCGCAGAATGTGGCGCGGGCGCGGCTGCGCGGCTGGGAGTTCTCGGCGCAGGCGCGCTGGGATGCATTTTGGGCTGAGGCGCGCTGGACGCTTTTGGATGCGAAGGACGAAAAGACCGGCAAGCGCCTTGCCCGCCGCGCGCGCGAATCCGGCTCCTTTGCGCTTGGT
>WFOX01000099.1 GCA_015487905.1 Mariprofundales bacterium | reverse complement strand
GCCGCACGCGCAGGTGCTCGCCGAGATAGCGCAAGTAAGGAAGCGGCGCGGCAAGCCGATAGCGCTGATCCGCGCCCGCATAGGCCGGCACATCCAACGCGCCCACCCCCGCGCCGAGTTCCCACTCGGCGGCATGCGCAAGCCCGGCCGTAATCCACCACGCCAAAACGAAAGCGCCAAAGAGCATTCAGGCGCGCGCAGCCGCAAGCAGCGCATCGCGCACAAGCCGCGCGCCCTCCACGAGCTGCGGTCCCCACTGCAACACCTGCTCGGAAGGCAACGCAAACACATGCCCCTTTTGCACCGCGGGCACCTGCGCCCAGCCGGGGCGGTTGCGGATTTGCGCAAGGCGCACGCGCCGCCCGCACCAAGAGGCAAGCACGACCTCGGGCCGGCGCGCGGCGATTGTGCGCGCATCCACCATGCGCGCCTTGGGATCGCGCTTGATGGCCTTGTCCCTGCACACATCTTCGGCGCCGAACCACTCCATCAAATCGCTCACCCAGCCAATGCCCGCGATGAGCGGATCCGGCCATTCCTCAAAGAACGCGCGCACGCGATGCGTAAGGCGCGCCTCCTTGCGCAGGCGCACAAGCTCCGCCCGCATCGCATCCACAAGCCGCTCGGCCTCGTTGCGCCGCCCCACGATCCCGCCCACAAGCAGGATGCTTGCAAACACATCCTCCAGCCGATGGGGGCTGAGCACGAGGACGGAAACACCCTCGCGGGCGAGCAAGGCCGCGGCCTCGGCCTGCACGCAACTGGTGGCGATGACGAGATCGGGCGCAAGCGCGAGCACCTTCTCCAGATCCGGGCGCGCAAACCCGCCCACGCGCGGAAGCCCACGCACCTTCTGCGGCGTGCGCGCATGCGCGCTTACCCCCACGAGCGCATCCCAAGCCCCGATCCGATCCAAAATCGCCGGCACCTCAGCCGCGAGCGCCACGATGCGCAAGGGCATCACCCCGCTGCGGAAGAGGCGGCAAGGGTTTTGCGCATGATTACGGCATCCTCAGCCGGAAGCCCCCCTGCAGGGGCGTAGTAGCGCGGACGCAAGCCCACGCGCACGAAGCCCAAGCGCTCGTAAAAGCGGATCGCGCGCCGATTGGACATGCGCGCCTCCAAATACACCGCGCGCGCGCCTTGCGCATCGCGCTCCAGCGCATGCACAAGCGCCGTGCCTACGCCGCGGCCGCGATGGGAAGCAGCCACGACGATCTGCAAAAGGTGCACCTCATCCGCCACGCGCTGCGCGAGCAAATAGCCGGCAAGCTCGTTTCCCTTCGTGCGCGCAAGCCAAAGCGTGCCGCCGATGCGCAGCGTGGCCGCGATCTCTTCCTGCGGCCACGCCTCAGGCAGCGCCGCCTGTCCCAGCCGCGCCACCTCCGCTACATCGCCGAGTCCTCCGCGGAGGATGCAATAGCCGCTTCCTTGCGCGCTTCTTCCGCTTCGCTGATGGGCGCCCGCCACTTGCACCCCTCCTTGATGCACACAAGCTCCTCGCCGCGGCGCTTGCTGCGCTTTTTCACGACGATCGGCGCGCCGCATGCAGGGCACGCGCGCGCCACAGGCTCATCCCAAAGCGCCTCTTCGCACTCGGGATAGCGCGAGCACGAATAGAACACGCGCCCACGCCGCGAGCGCTTGCGCAGGAATGTGCCTTTGCCGCAACGCGGGCAAGGCACGCCGGTATCCTCCGGCTCCACGAGCGGACGCGTCGTTTTGCACTCGGGATAGCGCGAACAACTCCAAAACGCCCCATAGCGCCCCTGCTTTTTCTGCATCGGCGCGCCACAGCTCGGGCAACTCGGCGCTTTTTCCGGCTGCGCTTCATTCTCGGCTGCATCATCCTCCAGCGGCCGCGTGTAGCGGCAGGACGGGAATCCCGAACAGGCAATGAAGCGTCCATAGCGCCCCAGGCGCACCACAAGCGGCTTGCCGCACTCCGGACAAGCCTCGTTAAGCTCCTCCGTCGTCGCTTCGCGTTTGCTCACCTTGGCAAGCGTGTGCTGCACCTGCTCGGCAAACGGCCCCCAAAACGCGCGGAGCACGGGCTTCCACTCGGTTTCGCCGCGCGCGATCGCATCCAGCTTGTCTTCCATCTCGGCCGTAAAGCCCACATCCACGATGTCCGGAAAGTGCTTAGTGAGAAAGCGATTCACGACCTCGCCCACATCGGTGGGCACAAATCGCCGCCGCTGCATGCGCACATAGCCGCGCTTGCGCAGCACATCCAGGATCGTCGCATAGGTGGAAGGCCGCCCGATGCCTAGCGACTCCAGCGCCTTGATGAGGCTTGCTTCGGTATAGCGCGCAGGCGGCTCGGTGAAATGCTGCTTGGCTTGAACCGCAAGCACTTTTAGAGGCTCGCCTTCGGCAAGCGGCGGCAGTTGCGCGCCTGCCTCTTCGCCTTCTTTGTCCTCGCGCGTTTCCTCGTAAAGGCGCGCAAACCCGTCAAAGACGACCACCTGCCCGCTTGCGCGCAGCGCAAGCGCTTCGCCCTCAATGCGCACGCTCGTCAGATCCAACTCCGCCGCCGCCATCTGCGAAGCAAGCGCGCGGCGCCAAATGAGCTCATAAAGCTTGGCTTCGTCCGGCTGCAAGTATGCTTGCACGGACTCCGGCGTGCGCGCGGGATCCGTGGGACGGATGGCCTCGTGCGCTTCTTGGGCGTTTTTCGTGCTCGTTTTGAACTTGCGCGGGGCCTTGGGCAGATACTCCGCGCCGAAGCGCTCGGCGATCAACGCGCGCATGGCCGCCACAGCCTCTTCGGCAAGCGCCACCGAGTCCGTGCGCATGTAGGTGATCAGCGCCACAGGCTCCCCGCCGAGATTGACGCCCTCATAAAGCCTTTGCGCGATGCGCATCGTTTTCGTGGCGGAAAAGCCCAAGCGTCGCGCGGCCTCCATTTGCAAGGTGGAGGTGATAAAGGGCGGCGGCGGCTGCCTCTTGCGCCGCTTCTTCTCCACGCGTGCGACACGAAGCTGCGCTTCTTGCACGGCCTTGCGTGCGCGCTCGGCCGCTTCCTTATCCGCAAGCGAAAACTTCTCCAGCTTCTTCCCGCCAAGCTCCACGAGCCTAGCCGCAAATGCGCCTGCTTCGTTGGCAAGCTCCGCCTCCACGGTCCAATACTCGCGCGGCTTGAAGTTGCGGATCTCCTCCTCGCGCTCGCAAATGAGCCGCAAGGCGGCCGATTGCACGCGCCCGGCCGAAAGGCCGGTGCGAATCTTGCGCCAAAGCACGGGAGAAAGGTTGAAACCCACGAGGTAGTCCAATGCGCGGCGCGCCTGCTGCGCATGCACAAGGCGCGCATCAATCGCGCGCGGATGCGCAAGCGCTTCTTCAATCGCGCGCTTCGTGATCTCATGAAACGCGATCCTGAGCACGCGCTTGCCAGCGAGCGCCCCGCGCGCGCGCATCGCCTCCACGACATGCCAAGCAATCGCCTCACCTTCGCGGTCGGGGTCGGTCGCAAGCACGAGCGCATCGGCCTTCGCAAGCGCCTGGGCGATCGCATCCAATCGCTTTTTGCGATCGGGAAGCTCCTCATAGACCATCGCGAAGTCGCGCTCTGGATCCACCGAGCCGTCCTTTTTCGGCAAATCGCGCACATGCCCATAGGAGGCAAGCACCTTGTAGCCGGGGCCGAGATACTTTTGGATCGTCTTCGCCTTGGCGGGCGACTCCACGACCACCACGGCCTTCGTGCGTTCAGCGCTTGGCATACCGCCCTCCCGCAAGGCGCACGACCACGCCTTTCATCTCCAGCGCGAGCAAGATGGGCAGCAAACGATCCATCGTCAACCCAAGCCGCGCTGCGAGCATATCCAAATGTTGCGGCCCCTCTTGCAAGGCTTGCAATACCTGGGCCTCTTCGTCTGCAAGATCGCTTAGGGCTTGCGCTTCCGGCTCCGCTTGCACGCCCAGCGCCGCCAAGATCTGCTCCGGCGCATCCACGAGCAAAGCGCCTGTGCGGATCAATGCATGCGCGCCGCGGAAGCGCTCGCTCCATACGGGCCCGGGCATGGCCGCCACCTCGCGCCCCAGCTCCAACGCTGCGCGCGCCACCCCGAGCGCATGCGAGTGCGCGCTTGCTTCCGCAACGACGAGCGCATCGGCAAATGCAGCGAGCAACTGCGCGCGCCGCGCATAGGCGGCCTTGCTTGCATGCACATGCGGCGCAAGCTCCGAGACGACCGCGCCGCCGGCTGCAAGCAAAG
>WFOX01000098.1 GCA_015487905.1 Mariprofundales bacterium | reverse complement strand
TGCTGCCAATTGGAATCCTCGGTGCGCACGCTCACGATCAAATCGTTGATGAAGCCATGATGCGGGCGATCCACGATGACGAGAAACTCAATCATCTGCATCGGCCCCGGGCGCAGCTCCACGGCCACGCGATAGTTGCCGGGCGCGATCTGCGCGGGCAGCCGCTCACCTTGCGGCGCGCAGGCCGCAAGGGCAAGCATCAGCGCAAGCGCCCATCCCGCGCGTAGCCTTGGAGATAGCCGAGCACCGCAGCAAGCTCGGCCTTGGAAAGCAGGCGCACGCCGCGCTCGGCGCGATGCCGCTGCATGCGTGCGACGACCTGCACCCATTCCTTTTGCGTGTGCAGGCTCGGCCTGGGCGGCGCATGGCAGCGCCCGCAAGCCGCCGCGAAGGTCGCAAAGCGCGCGCTTTGCGGCTCGGGCCAGTCCCCGCGCGCGCTGCGGCCATCTGCGCCCGAGCAGGCCGTAAGCACCAATAGCGCCGCAAGCCATCTCATGGCTTCTCCTCATCGCGGCCCTCCCCTTCGTCTTCATCGGCGCCCGTGTATTTGTTCACGGCCCAATAGACGAAGTAGCCGAAGGCGCCGAAATAGACGACCGCAAGCAGATGCCCCCAGGTGAACCAGGGGCGCGGGTTGTCCGGCCGATCACCCCAAAACGGCAAGGTGAGGAAGAAGGCGACGATGAGCGCGCCGGCAAGGATGAACAAAAACCAGCGCGGCACGCGCTTGCTCGCCGGCTGCTCCATGGACTCCAAAAGCTCCCAGTCCTCCAGCCCGCGCCTGCGGCGGCGCTCTTCGTCGCTGCCATAGCCGAAGTGATCTTCGGGGATCTTGCCCCAATCCGTCTTCACGGGATCCGGTCGCGTGGTGTTGTCGTTCATCTTCCGCCTCCTTGGTGGCGCTCCACGAAGTAGCGCAAGAGATAACGATCCTGCCAGCCGCGATCGTCCGTGGCGATCACCTGCAAGGCATGCAGCCCCGGGGGGGCATCGTCGGCAAGCACAAGCCGCGCCGTCTTGCGCCCTGCGCCGGCAAAGCGAATCACCTGCGGGGCAAGCGTGGCATAGCGCGCGCCCTCGCCGGCAAGCGAGAGCCTCACCTCACCCGGCGCATAGAGCTTGTGGCGCACTTCCACCGTATAGACGCGCCCGCCTTCGCCTGGTGTGCGATCCACGACAATCCGCCAGGGCGCATAGCCCGCCACACCGGCTGCGAAGATCAGCCCGAAAATGAACGCAAGCGGCAAAGCCACGCGCGCGCGGCCCCAAAAGCTTGCGCGCGCGCGCGCAGGGTCGTCGGCAAGGCGTGGATCGGGGCCGAAGGCGAACGAGAGCAGCCCCGGCCCTTTTTTCGTTTTGCTCTTTGCATGCAGCTCGTCGCAGGCCGCAATGCAGGCGCCGCAGTTGATGCACGAGTCGTATTCGTGCGTGCGGCGCGGATCAATGTCAATGAAGCAGGCATCCACGCAATAGCGACAGGTTGTGCATTCATCGGCGCGCGCGGCGTCATAGGCCACATGCAGCGTCTCGCGCGTTTTGAACATGTGCTGCCAGAGCCGATAGATGCACATGTATTTGCAGAAAAGATGCCGGATCACGCCCACATTGATGAGCATCACAACCACAAGCACGCCATAGATCCAGCCCCACGAGGACGGAATGCGCGGATGGTGCTCGCCCAAAAGGATCGCGCGGCTTGCCTCGGGCGGCATGAAGTAGGATAGCGGAATCCAGGCCGCGAGCATCGCCGCCGCCAGCATCACGAGGCCAAAGAGCACAAAGCGCCAAGGCGCGCGCTTGCGGCGCGCAAGCTGCATCGCCTCGCCTGTCTCTGACGCCGTCTCGGCCTTGCGCCCGAAAAGCCGTTTCGTAAGCGCGCGCGCCCATTCGCTCATCGTGTTCTGCGGGCAGGCCCAGCCGCAGAAGATCTGCCCGCCTGCGGAATAGGTGAGCACAAGCAGCGATGCCACCATGCCCCAAAAGCCGAAGACGATGAGGATGTCCTCAAAGCCGATGCCATGCCCGAGCACGACGAAGTTGCCTTCCACGGGATCTATCCAAAACAATCCCGTAAGCGGCGCGGCCACAAGCAAGGCCAAAAAGCCCCATTGCGCAAGGCTGCGCGCCCGCCTGAGCATCCGTGCCCGCTTCATCGCATCCACCTGCATGTTCATCAGCACATGCTAATGCGCGCATGGATGTTTGAGAAGCGGGTGCTGCGCGCACAGGCGCCTTTGCAGCGCGCCTGCCTCGGGCGCATGCGTGCGCACAGCGCGCATCCAGGCGAGCACCAAGGCATCGGGATGATCGGGGGCGATGCGCAGCGCGGCATCCAGCGCCTCGTCCTTGTGCCCCGCGCGCGCAAGGATCGCATCGGCAAGCCCCCAGGCCGCCCAGCGGTTTTTCGGCGCAGCCGAATAGGCCGCGGCGAGATACTCGCGCGCCTTGTCCGCGCGGCCTTCCAGGGACGCGCGCCAGGCATGGGCAAGCAATCCCGTCGCCGCCCAGGCGCGCGCAAAGGGCTTCCAGTCCTCTTCGGGCACGCCAAGCAGCCTTGCAAGTTCTTTGGCATCCATGCGCCAGGAAAGCAGCCAGCGCCAGGTGGCGGCCAAATCAACCCCCCGGATGCGCACGCGCGGCAATCTGTATTCCACGACGGGTTGCCATTCGCGCTGCACGGGGCCTTCGCCTGCTGCCCGCCGCGCCAGGCCCCAGCACCGCCCAAGCCAGATGAAGGCGTCTTCGCCTTCCAACGCGGAGGCATCCAGCCGCTTTTGCCAGGCCAAGGCCGTGCGCGCAATGCCGGCCAATGGGCCATTTGCGCCCACAAGCGCGAACCGATAGCCGTCTATGAAGACGAGCGCATCGGGAAACACGCGCGCAAAGGTGCGCAGCACGATCTGCAAGGTGGGCACATCAAACTGATTGAGCGCAAGCCATTGCACGAAAACGCCGCCCGGCGCGAGACGGGCACGCGCGCGCGCAAACTGCTCATAGGAAATCAACATGCCGCGCCCGGCAAGATCGGGATGGAAGAGATCGCCGATGATGACATCAAAGCGCGCATGCGTGCGGCGCAGGTAGGCGCGTGCGTCCGCAT
>WFOX01000097.1 GCA_015487905.1 Mariprofundales bacterium | reverse complement strand
TCCACGACCGGCGCGCCGATCTCACGCGCGGCCTCCACCTGGGCGGGGTCGGGATCAATGAAGAGCGAGACCCGAATGCCGACCTCGGTAAGTGCTGCGACGGCCTCGGCGATGCGCGCCTTGTGCGCGCGGACATCCAAGCCCCCCTCGGTCGTAAGCTCCTCGCGGCGCTCGGGCACGAGGCAGCAGGCCTGCGGCCGGAGCTTGCGGGCGATCGCGATCATCTCGTCGGTCGCGGCCATTTCCATGTTCAGATGCAGCTCGCCCGCATGGGCCATCTCGGCCAAGCGCTCCATGTCCGCGTCCTGAATGTGGCGGCGATCCTCGCGCAGATGCGCCGTGATGCCGTCGGCACCCCCGGCAAGCGCCTCGCGCGCGGCGGCAATCGGATCGGGGTAATCCACAAGCCGCGCCTGGCGCAGGGTCGCCACATGGTCAATGTTCACGCCCAGATGCATCGCGCCGCCCTCCTTCAACCGCCGAGCTTCGGCAAGCGCAGATTCTGCGCCGCAAAGATGGAAGCCAAAAGCGCGAGTGCAAGCTCCACGGCCTTGGCCTCGGCGGTCTGCCCGGCAAGCGCGCGGCTGGCCGCCTCAGGCCAGCTTGGCCCCGTGCCGCAGCGGGTGCAGGCAAGCCCGTGTTCGGCGAGCACGAGGTCGTGCCGCGCGCCGCAGCGCCAGCAGGCATCCGCAGCAGCGGCGATGCCGGCCTTGCTGCACAGCGTCCAAAGCCCCGCCACATAGGCACTCGGCGCCTGAGCCTTTGCGCAGGTGAACAGCGCAGCCTCAAGCGCCGCAAAGCCCTCCTCGGTGCCCTCGGGAAAGAGCATCGCCGCCGCGGCCGTGATCGCGAGCCCCTCGGGCCAGCGCGCCTCAGGCAGCAAGGCTTCATGGCGTTCGGCAGCCGCAAGCACGCCCATGCCGATGCGCCCGGGCCGCCAGCGGATGTGAAGGCGATGCAGCGGCTCCAAGTGCCCGCGCAAGGGGCTTTTGAGCCGCCTTGCGCCCTTGGCCACAAGCGCGATGCGCCCGTGCGCGCGCGTAAACAGATGCACGACCCATGAGGATTCGCGCCAGGCGACACGGCGCACGAGCAGGGCTTCGTCTTCCAGCATCAAACGCGATCCAGGCCGAGTTCGCGCAATTTGCCGATGCGGTCAAACCAATCGGGCGCGACTTTGACCCACAGGTGCAGCCGCACATGGCGGCCAAAGAGCCACTCCAGCTCCTTGCGCGCCCGCATGCCCACCTCCTTGAGCCTTTGCCCACCTTTGCCGATCACGATGGGCTTTTGCGATGCCTTGTGCACCCAAATCGTGGCATCAATCGCCAGCGCCCCGTCCTCCTCCTCTACGATGCGCGCCACATCCACGGCGGTCTGAAACGGCACCTCATCGCGCAGGACCATGAACAGCTTTTCGCGCACATACTCGGCCACGAGCTGCTCCTCGTGCTGATCCGTCCACCAGTCCTCGGGATACAAGGGCGGATGCTCAGGCAACAGCTTGCCCGCCTCTTCCAAAAACGCCTCCACGCCCTCACCCGTAAGCGCCGAAATCGGAATATAGGCGCGGGCATCGGGATCCAGCTCGCGCGTGCGCGCAATGCGCGGCAAAAGCTCGGCCTTCTTCACCTTGTCTATTTTGTTGAGCAGATGCAGGCGCGGCTCGTCGGGCACGCGCGCGCGCAAGCCCGTGATGAGCCTTTCCAGGGCCTGCGTGATGGGCCGAAGCACATCCTGCATGACGACGACGACATCGGCCTCGGCTGCCGCGGCCCAGGCCGCGCGCACCATGAGCTCCCCCATGCGCGTTTTTGGCTCATGCACGCCGGGCGTATCCACGAAGACGAACTGACGATCTGCTTCCGTGCGGATGCCGAGGATGCGATGGCGCGTGGTTTGCGGCTTGGGCGTCACGATCGCGGCCTTGCCGCCGATGAGCCGATTGAGCAAGGTGGATTTGCCGACATTGGGAAGCCCCAAAAGCGCCACAAAGCCGCAGCGATAGCCCTTCGCCCCCGCTTCGCTCATGCGTCCTCACCCAGCCGCGCCAGCGCCTCGCGGGCCGCTGCGCGCTCGGCGTCCTTTTTGCGCGCGCCCCAGCCCTCGCCCTGCTTTTCGCCCTGCACCCAGCACTCGGCATGAAAGCGCAACCCAGCCTCCGCCCCATGATCCTCCACGCGGTATTCGGGAAGGCCCCAACCCTTGGCCTGGGTCAGCTCCTGCAAGCGCGTTTTCGGATCCAGCACGGCCTTGGGATCGGCCTGTTCCACCATCGGCGCCCAGGTGCGCGCAATGAGCGCCTGCGCCGCCTCCCAGCCCGCATCCAGAAACACAGCGCCGATCACGGCCTCGGCGGCGTCGGCGGCGATGGACGGCGAGCGTAGCCGTCCGTCCGGCGTGCGCTCGCCCGGCCCCACGCGCACGGCCTCATGCACATGCCAGCCTGCTGCCACCTCCACGAGCCGCTCGCGGCGCACAAGCCAGGCCTTGAGCGCCGTCATCGCGCCCTCATCCAGATCCGGGCGCAATGACACGAGCAGCGAGGCCACCACCGCGCCGAGCACGGCATCGCCCAAGAACTCCAAGCGCTCCATCTCGCTTGCGGGATC
Organism: Mariprofundales bacterium; assembly: GCA_015487905.1. Lineage (GTDB taxonomy): Bacteria > Pseudomonadota > Zetaproteobacteria > Mariprofundales > S012-25 > S012-25. Next base: position 607 of record WFOX01000097.1, on the reverse strand, counting down.
CAACGAGGGATGCGTGAGCGCCGCGCGCAAAAGCTCGGGCTTTGCAAAGCGATGGCCGATCGCTTGGGCGACGGCCTCAGGCTCAGCAAGCGCGAACTTACTGCGTTTCGGCATGCGGCGCAAAGTGGAACACGAACTTCAGGCGATCGCGCAACACATCCAGCCCGTGCAACTCGTTGGGATCGTAGTCCTCGGGGTCGTCCACATCCTGCACAGGTCCCAAAAGCCAGACGACGACATCGTAGGAGGAGCGGATGCGCACGCGCTCGCCGTCGGCCTCAATCTCCAGATTTTCCCAAAACGCGGGCGGCAGCTCATTGCGGTCAATGTATTTCACCTCCATCAGCTCAGGCAGGCGGCGCTCAATCGTCGCCGCATCCTGATCGGAAAGGTGCCCGGCCACATCCTCAAAGAGATCCTGCACCTTCCAGTAGGTGTAGTAAGGTGGAATGAGCTTGTAGCCCACCCAGCCGAGGCCGCCGAGCACGGCCAGCCAAAACACAAGCCCCAGCAAGCCGAAGCCGCGCGATCGCATCGCCTTCCTCCTGCCTGCGCGCAAACTGCCGCAATCCTTCAAGGATTTTCCCGACTTGCCAAGGCGCGCGCC
>WFOX01000096.1 GCA_015487905.1 Mariprofundales bacterium | reverse complement strand
TGGAGCAGGCCTTGCGGGCGGCGGCGGCGAACATTGACCTCGTGAGCAATGTCAATCCTTACGGCAAGCCCGGCGCGGACGGCCAGGCCGATCTCTATACGGCCTTTATCGGCTATGTGGGGCATTCGCTGGGCGGCATGCTCGGCGCGATCCTGGCGGGTGTGGATCCCTATATCGCCGCCTATGCGCTTGCCAATCCGGGCGGGAACTATGCGGATATCCTCACGCTTTCGCCCGCCTTCAAGCCGCAGATTGATGCGGGATTGCAGCGGCAGGCCGGCATCCAGCCGGGCTCGGCGGACTATTGGAAGTTCTTCACGATTGCGCAGACGATCATGGATGATGCCGATCCGCTGAACTACGGGCAGGCGGCCGTCCTCAACGGCAAGCCGGTTTTCCTGCTGCGCACACAAGGCGACGCCGTCGTGCCCAATGCCACGACCGATGCGCTCGCGCGCGCGCTTGAGCTTGTGCAGGTGGTTTATGATCCGCAAGGCCAGAACGATCCCTATGCGCAGCATGCATGGCCGCTCGGCACGGCGAACTCGCCCGCCGCCAACAATGGTTTTGCGAACTACATGTATGGCGATCACAGCACCTTCCTGAAGCCGCCGGCCGCGCCTGTGGGCATGGACACGCTGATCGCGATGCAGGCGACGACGGCGTATTTCCTGGCCACGGCGGCGCAGGGCATGTCCATGATTGATCTCGGCATCGCGGCGACACAGGGGGCGCTGCGCTACAACACGCCGCTCGTACAGATCGTGGAATAGGGGGAGGAGGCGATGAAGCGGATTCTCTTGCTGGTGCTGCTTGTTGGCCTCGGGCTTGCGCGCACTGCGCAGGCGGGCGGCGGCTTTGCGATTCCCGAGATGGGCGTGCGCGCCGCGGGCATGGCCAATGCCTTTACGGCAATCGCCGACGATCCGAGCGCGAACTGGTATAACCCCGCCGGCATCGCATTCCAAGAGCGTGCAATCATCCTCGGTGCCGATCTCATCATGCCGAAGACGAGCTACGAAGGGGGCGGTGGCAGCTACGGGATGAAACAGCAGAGCTTCTTCGTGCCACATCACTACGGCGTGTTTCCGCTGAGCGGGCGCTTCACACTCGGATTCGGTATCAATGCCCCCTTCGGCCTGTCCACGGATTGGACGAACTCGGGGGCACCGTTCGCACAACCTGCGGCGGGGGCTGATTCCGTGACCTTCTCACAGGTTGAGGGTCTGCAGCTCAACCTCAACGGTGCCTGGCGCGCCACGGATGCGCTTGCCGTGGCCGTCGGCGTGGATTACTTTGATCTGCGCAAGGTGGCGCTGGACAATGCGCTTGTCGCCATTCACGGCCAGGGGCACGGCTGGGGCGGCAATCTCGCCGTGCTCTGGCGCAGCGACACCTTCGCGCTCGGCGCGAGCTATCGCTCGCGGATTCGCATCAAGATCAACGGCTCGGCGCGCGGGTTGCCCGGATTGGGGGCAGGTTCGGGGCTAGTCGGAGTGGTCGGCGGCGCATCCACCACGATCACGCTCCCGGACATGCTGGATGTCGGCGCGGCATGGCGGCTCGGTCCCTATACGCTTTCGACCACACTTGGCTGGATGAACTGGAAGACCTTTGACCGCATCGTAATCCATTTCGCGCCCTCATCCCTCAATGTGGCTACTGGCACACAGAAGATCGTGCCCGAAAACTGGAAGGCCGTATGGGATTTCCGCTTCGGTGTGAACTGGCATTACGACGAACGCTACGAGGCGCGTGCAGGCGTGGTGTTCCAGAAAACACCGGTGAATAGCTACGATCTCTCACCGCGGCTACCCGATGCCGATCGCTTCGTATTCGCGATTGGTCTAAGCCGCAACTGGCAGGCCAGCAGTCTGGATTTCGCCTATCTCTTTGTGCGCAATGTGCCGCGCACGATCAGCGGCGATCGCGTGGCGCTCTACAACGGGCGCTACAAAACGCGCGTCCACCTCATCGCTGCGGCCTGGCGCTGGCGCTTTTAGAACCGAACCGTTTCCCTAGTGTCGCACAGGGGGCGATGCGTTTTCGCCTTCCTCAATAGCGCCGAAGGTCGCCTCATAGCGCGCGATGTTGTCGGCAAGCGCCTTGAGGATGCGCTTGGCATGGGCGGGGGATACGATCACGCGCGCATTCACCACGGCCACAGGTGGTGTGGCGAGGATAAAGTCCAACACGAACTCCT
>WFOX01000095.1 GCA_015487905.1 Mariprofundales bacterium | reverse complement strand
GCGCAGATCGGGTCAATCTCGGTGACCCAAACCGTTGCGCCCATGCCGCGCAGCGCCTGCGCGCAGCCCTTGCCGACCTCGCCATAGCCGAGCACGACCGCGATCTTGCCGCCGAGCATGACGCTTGTGGCCTGTTTGAGCCCCTCAATGAGCGATTCGCGGCAGCCGTAGGTGTTGTCAAACTTGGACTTCGTGACCGAGTCATTCACATTGATGGCCGGAAACGGCAGCTCGCCGCGCTTTTCCATCTGATACAGGCGCTGCACGCCCGTCGTGGTCTCCTCAGTGACGCCGCGGATGCCCTGCAAAAGCTTCGTGTAAAAGCCCGGCTTCGTGGCAAGGCGCTTTTTGATCGCGGCAAAAAGCGCCTCCTCGTCCTTGCTCTTCGGATGCGCGAGCACGGACGGATCGCGCTCGGCCTTCGCACCGAGCACCACAAGCAAGGTCGCATCGCCGCCGTCATCCAAGATCATGTTCGGGCCTTGGCCGTCCGGCCACTCCATGATGCGGTGCTGAAACTCCCAGTATTCCTCCAGCGTCTCGCCCTTGTAGGCGAACACGGGCACGCCGCGCGCAGCCATCGCCGCCGCCGCATGATCCTGCGTGGAGAAGATATTGCAGGAGGTCCAGCGCACCTCGGCGCCAAGCTCAATGAGCGTTTCAATGAGCACCGCGGTTTCCACAGTCATGTGCAGACTGCCCGCGATGCGCGCACCGCGCAGCGGCTTGTCCTTGCCGTATTTCTGCCGCAGCGCCATGAGTCCCGGCATCTCGTGCTCGGCGATCGCAATCTCCTTGCGGCCCCAATCCGCAAGCGAGATGTCCTTGACGATGTAGTCCTGATTCTTTTGGGCCTCAAGCGCGGCCTCGGCCATGATGCACCTCCGTTCGCAAGGATTGCGGGCGCCGTTTTGGTAAGCCGGGCCTCACCGAAAACCGGTTGCAGCGCCCCCCGGCGAACGAGCGCGCGCGATGCTAGCGGATGCCAGCTGCGTCGGCGAGCGCCTCGGCCTTGTCCGTGCGCTCCCAGGTGAAGTCCTCGTCCTCGCGCCCGAAGTGGCCGTAGGCCGCTGTTTTGCGGTAGATCGGGCGCAAGAGATCCAGCATGCGGATGATGCCCGCAGGTGTCAGATCAAAGTGCGCGCGCACGAGTTCCGCGATGCGCGCTTCGGGCACGCGCGCGGTGCCGAAGGTTTCCACCATGATGGACACCGGCTCCGGCACGCCGATCGCATAGGCAAGCTGCACCTCGCAGCGGCGCGCCAGGCCTGCCGCAACGATGTTCTTCGCCACATAGCGCGCCGCATAGGCCGCCGAGCGATCCACCTTTGTGGGATCCTTGCCCGAAAACGCGCCGCCGCCGTGGTGCGCCATGCCGCCGTAAGTGTCCACGATGATCTTGCGGCCTGTGAGCCCCGCATCGCCCAAGGGGCCGCCGATCACGAAACGGCCTGTGGGATTCACATAGATGCGCTCGGACGGACATGTGGCGAGCCACTTTTCCGGAATCACGGGCTTGATGATCTCTTCCACGACGGCCTCGCGCACGGTATCCAGCGACACCTCAGGCGCATGCTGGGTGGAAAGCACAATGGCATCCACGCCCACGATGCGCTCATCCTCATAGCGGAAGGTGATCTGGCTTTTCGCATCGGGCCGCAGCCAAGGAAGAATCCCCTTCTTGCGCACCTCGGCCTGGCGCGCCACAAGCCGATGCGCATAGAGGATCGGCGCGGGCATGAGCGCCTCGGTTTCATCGGTCGCATAGCCGAACATGAGCCCCTGATCACCCGCGCCGAGCTCTTTTTCGTCGCGATCCACGCCGCGCGCAATATCTGGCGATTGCTTGCCGATCATCGTCATAACCGCACAAGTGTCGGCATCAAAGCCCATCTCAGAGCTTGTGTAGCCGATCTCGCGCACGACCTTGCGCGCGATTGCGTCAAAATCCACATGCGCCTGGGTCGTAAGCTCCCCGGCAAGCACGATGGCGCCCGTTTTCACGAGCGTTTCCACGGCCACGCGCGCATGCCAGGGGTCGGGATCGGCGGCAAGCACCGCATCCAGAACCGCATCGGAGATCTGATCGGCGAGCTTATCGGGATGCCCTTCCGAAACCGATTCCGAGGTGAAGAGAAAGCGTCGCGTCATGACCTCCTCCTTCGGGAAAAAACGCGCCGCAATCTAGCGGGCTAGCGACGCAGCGCGAAGACAAGGGCCAATCCAAGCGCCACCCAGCCCACCGGCGCATATGGCTCGGGCGGCGGCTGGGCAATGAAAAAGCCGCCCGTGGCGGCAAGCGCGGCTGCGGCAAGCCCCCCCGCGCGCCTTTGCACGATTCTTCTCTCCACGACGGCCGGACGTGCAGCAAGCGCCTCTTCCACCGCCTCCGGCAGGCGCGCCCAGCGCCGCATCTGCGCCTGCCACTCCTCCCAAAGCGCCTCGGCGCGCCCGCGCGGCCCCAGATGGCGCGCGATCCATTCGGAAATGAGCGGCCGCGCGAGCATCCAGATGTTCGCTTCAGGCGCAAGCTCGCGCGCAATGCCCTCAATCGTGAGCATCGTTTTTTGCAAAAGCAGAAGCTGCGGCTGTGTTTCCATCTGGAAGCGTTCGGTGACCGCGAACATGCAGCCCAAAAGCTCGGCGATGGAGATCTCACCCAGGGGACGGTTGAAGATCGGTTCAGCGATCTCGCGCAAGGCGTCCTCAAAGGCGAGCAGGTCGGTCTTGGGCGGCACATAGCCCGCATCCAGATGCACGCGCGCCGCTTTTCTATAGTCGCGCTCCAGAAAGGCGATGAGCATCTCGGCAAGATAACGGCGCGTTTTCATCGGGAGTCTGCCGACGATGCCGAAATCCACGAACGCGATCGCGCCCGTGTCCGTCACAAAAATGTTGCCGGGATGCATGTCGGCATGGAAGTAGCCGTGCACGAAGACCATTTCAAAGAAGATCGTCGCAAGCTTCTCGGCCAGCACGAGGCGATCGTGGCCGGCCTGGGTGAGCGCGGTCACTTCATCAATCGGGATGCCCGTGACGCGCTCGGTGGTGAGCACCTCGCGCTTCGTGTAGTCCCAGACAACACGCGGGATCACGACATCAGGGCTGTCCGCAAACGCCTCGGCAAGGCGCGCCGCATGCGCGCCTTCAGCACGCAGGTTCAACTCCTCCGTGATCGTGCGCGCGAACTCCTCCACGACCGCAGGCGCACGCAGCCGGCGATATTCCGGGAAATGGCGATGGAACATCTCGGCGAGCATGCGAAGGATCGCAAGATCCTCGGCGATCACGCGCTCCACACGGGGCCTTCGCACCTTGACCGCCACTTCGCGCCCATCCGGCAGGCGCGCAAAGTGCACCTGCGCGATGGAAGCCGCCGCCACAGGCGCCTCTTCAAAGGCGGCAAAGACGCCGCCCTCGCCTGTGAGCGGCTTTCCAAAGGCGCGCTCCAAAAGCGCGCGCACCTCAGGAAAGGGCGCAGGCGGCACGGCGTCCTGGAGCTTTTTGAGCTCAGATGCGATCTCTTCGGGAAGCAGATCCACGCGCGTGGATAGCATCTGGCCGAACTTGATGAAGGTGGGGCCAAGGCGCTCCAGGGCAAGGCGGATCTGGCCGCCCAGCTCGCGCGGCATGCGCTCGCGCTGGAAGAGATAGACGAGAAAAGCATAGGGACGGAAAAGCTTGAGGCGCACGGCCAGCGCCGCCATGCCGTGCGTGGCCAGCACATAGCCGATCTGCATAAAGCGCAGTTGCCTGCGCCAGAACCCGGGCTTTTTCATGGATTTTGGGTATCGTTCATGAGCGCGTCTATGCGCTTGCGCAGGCGCTCGGTGCGTCTTGCGAGGTGCTCTACGCCGGCCCGCACGGCCTCCCACTCCTCACGCGCCACCGCGCCAGCCGCCACCGCGCTGCGCGCAAATCCTTGGCGCACCTCTGCTTCGGCATGCGCGGCTTTTTCGGCCAACGCCCGCATCGCGCCCACGACGCGCTCGGCCGTGCGCGCACCAAAGGCGGCGGCAAGAAGATCCGGCCAACTCGCCTCCAACGCCGCAAAAAGATCGGAAAAGGCCTGCAACACCTTCGCATCACCTTCGGCGCGCAAACCGCCGCTCATCACGAGATCCTGCGGATTTTCGTTGAAGACCCACATGCGCGCCCATGCGGCTGCATCGCCGCTCAGCCTTGCGGCGGGATCACGCGCGCCCGCAGGCCGCACGAACCAAACCCCGCGCGCATGCCAAATGTCCATACCCCAACCAAGATCGCGCACGAGCGCACGCAAGGCGCTTCCTTCCAGCGCGGCAAGCGCTTGGCGCACTTGTGCGCTCTGCTTGCGGCGATCTGTGGCAAGCCGCAACAGGGCCTCCACCACCACGCACACCACGGGCACCGGCACCAGCGCAAGCGGTCGCAACAGCACGCTCACAGCTTCCACCCCCAATGCAAAGCGACGATCCCGCCCGTCATGCGCCGCCAGCCCACGCGCGCAAAGCCCGCGCGTTCCATGATTCTTGCAAGCTGCGGCGCGTCATACCAGCCGCGGATGGAGCGCACGAGGTAGTCGTAGGACGCGCGATCGCCGACGACGGCCTCGCCGAGAGTCGGGATCACGAAAAACGAATAAAGGTCATAGGCGGGGCGCAAAAGCGATGCAGGCCGCGAAAACTCCAGGCACACGAAGCGCCCGCCTGTTTTGAGCACGCGATGCATTTCCTTGAGACCCGCCAAGGGATCGGCGAAGTTGCGCAGGCCAAAGGCGATCGTGATGCGATCGGCGGTCTCCTCACGCAAGGCAAGCGCTTCGCCCTGGCTGATGAGGTAGTGCGCGCCTTGCACCCAGCCCGCATCGGCATTGCGCGCCACGGCCTCGGTGAGCATCGGCGCGCTTGGATCCACGAGGATCACGCTTC
>WFOX01000094.1 GCA_015487905.1 Mariprofundales bacterium | reverse complement strand
CGGGCACGGGCAGCAACAACACGGCCGAGGCGATAGAGCTTACGCAAGCGGCCAAAGAAGCAGGCGCCGATGCGGCCTTGCTCATCGCGCCCTACTACAACAAGCCCACGCAGGAAGGCTTGTATCGGCACTACAAGGCCGTGGCCGACGCTGTGGCGCTGCCGCAAATCCTTTACAATGTGCCGTCGCGCACGGCGAGCGACATTCGCCCGGAGACCGTGGCACGGCTTGCCGAGCATCCCCACATCGTCGGCATCAAGGACGCCACAGCGGACATGACGCGGGTTCTGGAAACGCTTGCGCGCGTGCCCAAGGAGTTCGCCTTTCTTTCGGGGGATGATGCGACGGTGTTTCCCTTCATCGCCTGCGGCGGCCGCGGCGTGATCTCGGTGGTCTCCAACATCGCGCCGCGCACGATGAAGGCGCTCGTGGATGCGGCATTGCGCGGCGATTGGGAAGAGGCGCGCAACTGGCAGATGCGCGTGATGCCGCTCGTGCGCGCGCTGTTCGTGCGTTCCAACCCCATGCCTGTGAAGGCCGCGTGCGCGATGCTTGGTTGGATGGAGCCGGAGGTTCGCTTGCCGCTCGTGCCTTTGGATGCAGAGGCGGAGGGGCTTTTGCGGCGCGTGCTCGGGGAGGCAGGCAGAACACTACTGGATTCCCTCAAGCCGGTTTTCTAGGCGCGTGCATCGGCTCAGGCGGCGGCTTTTTCTTTGGCTTGTGGGGATGGGTGCGCTTGCGGCGCTGCTCGCCGCTTGGTTTGATGCGCGCTTCGGTGTGCGCGCGTGTTCCCCTTGGGATCTCGGGCTTGGGATTGGGCTTACGATTGCTTGGGTGCTCGGCCGCAACCGGCGCATCTCGCTTTTGGCGCTCGCCCGCGTCATCTTTGCGGGGTTGGTTTTCTATTTCCTCGGCGTCATTCGGCACGAGGCCGTGCAGATGCCCGAGTTCTTGCTTTGGGTGCCGATCGTGCCGCTTGCGGCGTGCTTTTTCTTCGGCCCGCGCGAAGGCGCCGGATGGAGCGCCCTGCAGGGGCTTACGGCCTTTCCCACCGCGCTTTGGTATGCGCCTGCGCAGGATGCGGATACGCGCGGCATGATCGTGCTTGGGGCTGTCGCCTATCTTTGTTTCACGCTCATGAGCGTGGGGATCGCGGCGCTCGTGGTGCGCTACGAACGCGAGCTGCGCATGCGCCGTCGCAAGCAGGCGCGCTTGCAGCGCAAGCTCGCCGAAGCCGAGCGCGAGCGCGTGCTGGGGCTTGTGGCCGCCGGCATCGCACACGATTTCAACAACCTTCTTTGCGGCATTCTCGGCAATCTGGAGCTCGCGCTGGAGGAGTGCGCCGCAGGCGGAAAAAGCCGCGAGTTGCTTTTGCGCGCCGAGGAACTCGTGGAGCGTGCAGCCGACGACATCCGCAGGCTGGAAGACTTCGTGGGCAGGCGGCGGCTTACGCGCCGCAAGGTGGGGCTTGAGGAAATCGCGCGCGAGGCCATTGCGTTTGTGGCCAAGCTGCATCCCGAGGCCGAGCTCGTGCTGGAAGAGAAGGATGCGGATGTGTATGTGCTCGGCGATCGTGTGCTGCTTGCACGCGCGCTCGTGGAGCTTTTGCACAACGCCGTGCGTGCAAACGCTATGCGTGGCGCGCGCAAGGTGCGCATCGCCACAGGAAAAGCGCACGCGCTTCCTGCGCGCCTGGCCGTTGCGCCCACGGCGCGCGCGCCTTGTTGGGGGTATTTGCGGGTGATGGATCAAGGACCGGGCATTGATGCAAAGGCGCGCAAGCATTTGTTTGAGCCGTTTTTCACGACGGATCCCGCAGGCACAGGGCTTGGGCTTGCGGCCGTGGCCGGCATCGTGCGCAGCCACGGCGGTGGCGTGGGCGTGGTGTCTGAAGAAGGAAGGGGGGCAAGCTTCACGATTTGGCTTCCCATTGCTGAGCACATGGACGCGGGCGCGCGCGTTTGCCATGCTTGAAAGTCCAAGGAGGTTGATCGCATGGGCTATCGCATTGAACGCGATACATTGGGCGAGATGAAGGTGCCCGAGGATGCGCTGTATGGCGCGCAAACGGCGCGCGCCGTGGAAAACTTCCCGATCTCGGGCATCCCGATGCCGCGCGCGTTCATTGAGGCGCTCGGCTGGATCAAGCACGAGGCCGCCCGTGTCAATG
>WFOX01000093.1 GCA_015487905.1 Mariprofundales bacterium | reverse complement strand
CGGCGCGCTTTGCGCAATGTCGCGAAAGGCCTTGCCGATCGTCTCATCGGCGCCGACGAACGGGGCGTTTTGCATGAGCGCATCAAACATCTCCGCCATCGTCCCCTGATAGGTGCCCGTGCGCCCATCCGCAAACCAACTGATCGCCGTGATCTCCTTGCCCGAGCGGATCGCGATCACGCGCAGCACGGGAATGAGAAAGTTTGTCACGCCATGCATGGAGCCTGTGGCATCCACGACCATGTGCAAGGTATGGCCCGGAAGCCGCCTGAGCCCCTCAATGAAAAGATCAAAGTCCTTGCGCCCCTTCCCCTTGGCGAGGCCCGCCTGCGCGAGGATGCGCTCCACCTGCACCGCCACATCCCCTTGCGCGAGCAACTTCATTTCCTTGTTGAGCCGCGCAAGCTCGGCCTTCGCATGCGCAAGCTCTTGTTTCACGCGCGCGTATTCGCGCGTGGCCTTGGGATCGCCGCCCTCCATGCGGAACAAAATGAGCATCAGCGCGAACAAGAAGATGAAGGCTGAAAGCAACAAGAGGGCCATGTCGGAGAAGACTTCAAACACGCCCTCGCCTTCTTGCAATCCCCCGCGCCTTGGCATGCGCTACTCTTCCACACCGAAAAAGCGGCGGAACAAACGCGGCCTGCGCATGGCAAGCGCCATTTTGGCCTGCTCGGCCGCAGCGCGACGAAGCGCGCCGTCTTGCACGACCTCCTTGGCAGCGCCGTGCAGACGCTCCATCGCGCTGGCAAGCGCCTGCATCTCCTCGGCGCCTGCGTGCATCGCAAGGCGCACCTCTTCCAACCGCGTTTGCAAACGCGCAAGCTCCCGTTCCACGGCCCGCGCCTCGCGTGCGGGCGTCGTCGCAAACTCCACCGAGGCATGCACGAGCATCGCGCGCATCATAAGATCGGCGAGCGCCTCCACCGAGGATTCCGCAATCCAGGCGAACACGCGCAAGAGCACGCCGCCCAGCACAGCGCCGAGCAAGGTCGTGTAAAACGCAACCCCCACACCGGCCATCGCGCGTCTTAGACCTTCCACGAGCTCGCGGTTGTTTTGCCCTAGCGCATCCAAGGCACCTGCAAGGCCTGCAAGCGTGATCGTCATGCCAAAGACGGTGCCGATCAGCCCCAAGGTGATGAGCAGGTTGCCGACCAACACCACGAAGCGCGCGCGCCTGCGCTCGCCCGCCAAGCGCGTCTCCAAAAGTGCATCCAAATCCACCTCACCACCTGCGCGCAGGATGCGCTGCACATCGGCAACAAAATGCTCCACGAGCCGCTTGGGCTTGCGCCGCAAGCGCAATGCAAGCACGCCGTGCCGCGCAAGCGCGCGCTCCAGCCGATAGGCGCGGAACCACTCGGCCGTGAGCAAAAGCACATGCACGAGGCTGGAAATCACGCCAAGCGCAAAAAGCCCGAGGATGATCCAACTGATGCGCGTTTGATCGGACGCGATGAAGCCGACGATGTCGGCCTGCTTGGATAGCGAACTGAACACCAGCACGCACGCAAGCGCCCAGGAAACCCAAAGCGCAAGCGTGCGCACCCCGCGCTGATCGTAGGTGGCATAGCTGCGCGGCTGCTGCGTGAATGCCGCCTTCTTTGGCGGGTTTTGCTGCTCTTCTTTGCGCTCTTGCTCCGCCATCATGGCACGCGCAACGCTACCGCGAACGCGAAGATCACGCCCGCGGTAGCGTTTTTCCTAGTTGCGGTTTATCGGCGCGTGCGCGTCCGATCCGCCACCGACGCAATCCAAGTCGGCAGCAGCACTCCCAGCACGAAGAAGAGGATGAACACCGGAATGAATGTGCTCCAATGCATCGTCCGCCCCCTTTGCGTAGTTGGCAAGGCAATCTAAAGCGCGTTTCATGCTCGCGCAACCCCTGCTTTAGGCAGGGGCAAAGACGAAGGGATCCGTATAGATGTCGTTCATGCCCACGCCGGCCAAAAACACGGCGCGGCGCAAGGCCTCCACAAGCTCAGGATCGCCGCAGAGATAGGCGCGATAGCCCGTAAGATCGCCCAAGCGCTCCACGGGCAATGATTTCATGTCGCCCACAAGCCCGCCTTCAGGCGGCGTGCCTTGCAGCACGACGGGATAGTAGTGGAACTGCGCATGTTGCGCGGCCAAGGCGCGCAGCTCCTCTACATAGTAAAGCCCTTCGCGCACCAATGAACCATGAAAGAGATGGATGGGGCCTGTGTGGCCTTGCGCAAGGGCTGCGCGCGCAATGCCGTATAGCGGCGCAAGCCCCGTGCCCGTGCCTGCAAGTAAAAGCGGCTGCTCGGGATCGTGCTGCACATAGAAGCTGTCGCCCGCGGGGCCGCGGAAAGCCAGCGCATCGCCTTCTTGCACATCTGCAAACAACCATCCCGTCATGCGGCCATGGGGGATGCGTTTGATGTGCAGTTCCAAAAACGGCTCTTCGGGAAGCGAAGCCAAGGAATAGCTGCGCACAAGCCCATCCTCTTCGCGCACGAGATTGATGAACTGACCGGCCCAATAGCGAAACCCATCCGGCTTTTCCAAACGCAGCCGCAGGATGTTCGGCGCCAGCATGCGCTTCTCCAGCACCTGTGCGCGATATAGCTCCCCTTCCTTTGCCAGGCCGATCGTAAGGTCCTCGGTGGGCTTGGCGATGCAGGCCAGAAAGTAGTTCTGCACAACGAGCGTGTCTTTGAGACCTTGCTGCGCCTCTTTAGGCGGCGTGCCCGCAAGCGCGCGCACCATGCAGGTCTTGCAAGCGCCTGCGCGGCACGAAGAGGGAAGGAGAACGCCGTGCCGCTCCAGACATTCCAGCACGCTTTCGCCCTCGCGACAAGCGTAGTCCTTCCCCTCAAAGGTGATCGTCGGCACGGCGTCCCCCTCCTTGCTCCGTGGTGTGTAGAACGACTTAGCGATCCAACACGTCGTCGCGCGTGGACTCGGCGATCGCCACGGCCTCGGCGATCGTCGCCTCATCCACGCCGAGCTCCGCGAGCGTGGAGCGCAGGTGGCAAAGGATATGGTCAAAGTGCGAGTCGTTCAGCCCCATCTCATGGACGAGGCGCTTGTGCCCTTCGCGCATATCCTTGCCCGTGTAGTTGTTCGGGCCGCCGAAGGCCATCGTGAGAAAGGCCTTTTGCTTGGCGGCCTGCTTTTCCATGTCCACGCCCTCAAAGAAGCGATTGATGTAAGGATCCGAAAGGACGCGGCGGTAAAACTTATCCACCGCGACATCAATCGCTTGTTGGCCTCCGAGTCGTTCATAGAGCGTGCTCATCGGTTGCCTCCTTTTCCCCTTCCCTAGTGTTGCGCCATGCTTTTGTTGCATGGCGGATGCAACTTTACAGGCGCTGGAAAAGTTGTCAAGCGCGTCTAACTTTTGGGCATGCGCCTGACCTTGCAAACCGACTATGCGCTGCGCACATTGCTGTATCTCGCCGCAGCGCCCGAAGGGCGCGCGACGATTGATGAAATTGCGCAGGCGTTTCGCATCAGTCGGCATCATCTCGTGAAGGTCGTGCGCCGATTGCACGAGGGCGGCTGGATTGAAACGATGCGTGGCAAAGGTGGCGGACTGCGGCTTGCGCGCGCGCCGGAGACGATCCGTATCGGCGAGATCGTGCGGGCGACCGAGCCGGGCTTGCAGCTTCTTGCGTGTTTGGATCCGCAGGCCAAGGCGGATTCCTTTTCGTGTCCGCTTGTGATGGACTGCGCGCTCAAGCAAGTGCTTGCGCAAGCCCTCGGCGCGTTTCTGGCCGAGCTGGATCGCACGACCTTGGCGGACATCGCGCGCCGCACGCCCAAACTCGGCGCGCTTTAGGGCAAGTTCCCGCGCCGATACCATCGCCGCCAAGTTTGCAGCAAGGAGGAGGCCATGCAGCTTGCGCCGCGCCATTTCGCGCTTGCGGGGCTTGTGGTTGCAGCAGGCGCGTATCTTGCCATGTTCCGCTACGACGCCTACGGGCTGGAAGAGGCCGGCGCGCATGCGCTCGTGCTCAACTGGACGATTGCGCACCATGTGATCACACCCGTGGCCACCTATGGCTTTCCGGATTTGCGCGCGCTCGTGCTTGCGCCGCTCAATCTGCACTGGGCGGGCTCGCTGCCCGCAGCCAAGGTGTATCTCATGCTGCTTTGGTTCGGCTGTGCGCTGCTCATCCATGCGGAGATGCGGCGCATCTTCGGCGATGAAGCGGCGCAAATCGCGGCTGGGCTGCTCGTGATCTGTCCGCTTGCCGTGCATGAGATAGACCGCATCGGCGCGGGCGTGTTCTTGCTGCTTGCCCTTGCGCTTGCGCCGGTGCTTTGGCGGCGCATGCAGGCTGCGCCGCGGCTTGCCTCCATTTGGTTGCTCTTTTTGTGGTTGGACATTGCGCTTGCTGCAAGCGTGCATCCCGCGGGGCTGGGGGCATGGGCTGCGCTTGCTTGGTTTTTCCGCCGCGAGCTTCGCCGCGAACGCAAAACGCAGCTCGCCCTCGGCGGCGCCTTGGCGTTTGCGCTGATCGCTGTAGCAGCGCGGCTGGGCTGGCCTGGGCTTGCGGCCTGGTCCTCTCCGTTGGATGCGCTGGGCGCGCTTGTTCTGGGGCCGAAGCTGATTGCCCCAAGCTCCCGCGCTTGGGCGGGAAGCATCCCGGCTTTGCTTTTGCTGCTGTTGCTCCCTTGGGCATGGCGGCAAGCAAAAGCGCAGCCATGGCCTGCCGTGCTTCTCGGCGCTTGGGTTGCGGGCGCATTCCACCCCGATCCCGCCTGGTCGTTGCTCTCAGCAGCGCTTGTGCTCATCTTCGGCACGCCGGCCTTGATTGCGCTGCACGAACGCATCCCGGCCACGGGCTTTCTTGCCAGGCGCGGCGGCGTGTTGGCCGCGATCTTTCTCATCGCTACGGGCTGGATGTGGCTGGATAAGCAATATGCGCTGGCGGCCCGCGCAGAGATCAAACGCGGCCCGGATCGCGTGATCGCCGCACTTGCTGAAGCGCTGCGCAAGGAACCGGAAGATGTGCTTGCAGCCTCCGCTTGGCCTGCGCGCAGCGTGATCGCCACCCACCGCGCGGTGCTGCCGCTTCCCCCCGCCGCTGATCCCGAAGTTTTTCGCAAAAACACGCAAGGGCTTGCCTATCTTGCCTTTGACCCCTATGCGCACAAAAGGCTTGCGCGCGTGCTCGCGATGCTGCCGGAGTGGAAAACCGTGCGCTTGCTGCCTGAAGGGGTTGTGCTCGCCCGCAAGCCCTAGGAGCGGCTAGTCGCCCTTGTTGCGCTCCTGATGCGCGCGCACGGCGTCGCGATGCCAAGCGCGCACGCCCCAGGCCACGAGCCACGCAAACCCACCGCCGAAGAACATCAGTCCGCCAGCACCGGCCAACCAAAACGCGGCCAACCCGCCGCCCGCCTTCGCCCACGAGGCGGCACCGCCGATCACAAGCGCGCCTGCGCCCATGCCAACAAGTCCATGCCGCTGCATGCGCGCAAGCCGTTTGTGCGCTGCGGCGATGTGCGCCTCGCGGCAGCGCGGGCACAGCCCGCTTGCGTGCGCGCGCGCAAGCTCCGCGCCGCATTGCCGACAGCGAAGCCCGTCTTCCGTCATCATCCGCCTCCCGAAATGAAATGCGGGCGAAAAGGGAAGTCCCCTTTCCGCCCGCAAAAACCCGAACGCGCCGACTTACGGACGCTTCGGCGTGCGCGGAT
>WFOX01000092.1 GCA_015487905.1 Mariprofundales bacterium | reverse complement strand
GCCCAGCGTAGGCGCGCGGGGCTTGCGACGCTGGACGCGGGCCTGCGAAGCGCGGCCCAAGAATGCGGGATCGTGGTGTTCGGGGCATAAAAGCCGCAAAGGAATAAGCGTTCTGTCGCGCTGAAGCGCGATCTACATTGCATCTTGCAAACCGCCTGCAAAAAACGCCCCGTAGGCCGGGCTTTAGCCCGACACATGCGCCAGCGCTGGCAACATGCCACCGCAAGAGGCGACCCGATGGGTCGCCCAAACCCGCCGGGTTGCCCATCCGCGGCGGCCCATTGCAAAACGCCTGCAAAGCGCGAGGATCGGATTCATGATGCGGGATGTGGACGCAATGCTCGCGGATGTGCGCGCGCAGCTTGCGCCCTTGCGCGGTGCGCGCGTGCTCGTCGCAATGAGCGGCGGCGTGGATTCGTCGCTTGCGGCGGCGTTGCTATTGGATGCGGGCGCAGAGCCTGTGGGCGTGTTCATGCACCTTTGGGATTATGCGCCCGATGAATCCGGCTGCTGCACGCTTTCTGATGCGCGCGATGCGCGCCGCGTGGCCGAAAAGCTCGGCATTCCGTTCTATGTCGTGGATATGCGCAAGCCCTTTGCGGCCAAAGTCGTGGAGGACTTCGCCAGCGAATACGCGCGCGGGCGTACGCCGAATCCCTGCGCGCGCTGCAACCGCTTCGTGAAGTTCGGCGCGCTTGCCCGCCTTGCGGATGAGCTCGGCATCCACTGGATCGCCACGGGCCACTATGCGCGCAAGACCGAGCTTGCGTCGCCGCTTCTTCGGCGCGCGCGCGATGCGAAGAAGGATCAGACCTATTTTCTCGCCACAACACCGAAAGAGGCGCTTGCGCGCGCCGTGTTTCCGCTCGGCGGGTTCGTGAAGGACGAAACGCGCGCATTGGCCGCCGCCTGGGGGCTTCCGACCGCGCACAAGCGCGAAAGCCAGGATGTTTGCTTCGTGCCGGATGGCGATCGCATGCGGCTGCTTGCGCGCATTCGGCCTGATGGGCTTGCGCCCGGGCCGATCGTGGAGCAAACCACAGGCCGCGTGCTCGGGCGGCACAAGGGCCTTGCGCACTACACGATCGGCCAGCGCCGCGGATTGGGCCTTGCAGGCGGCCCCTGGCGCGTCGTGGCGCTGGATGCGGCCAAGAACGCCGTGGTGGTGGCGCGCGCCGAGCGCCTGGTGATGCGCGCGGTGCGCGTGGGGGAGATCGTCTGGTTTGCGGAAGTTAAGGACGGCGAAGTCGTGCAGGCCAAGCTGCGCTATCGCATGCCGCTTGCGCCGATGCGCGTGCAGCGCGAGGGGGACACGCTGCGGCTTGTGCCGCTTGCGCCTGTGGAGCCAAGCGCGCCGGGGCAGGTGGCGGCGCTTTATCGCGGCGAGCAGCTCGTTGCAGGCGGCATCGTGGAGGAAGTGAAAACGGAAAGCGTTTGCGCAGGTTATGAGCTTGCGGGCGGTTGATGTGGATGGTCGTTTCCGCGCCGCGCGCGGGCTTGCTGTGCGCGCAAGCGGGCACGGATCCTTTCGCGCGCCTTGTCTGGAAGCCGCTTGGGAAGGGCTTGTGGCAAATCGCGTGCGAGCGTGCGCAGCATCCGCATTTGACGCTCCGCTGCACGGCAAGCCGAGCAAAAGGCAAGGTGCAGCCTGAGCTTGCAGCGCTCCCAAGGGGTAGCCGCGCGATCCAGCTTCCTTGAAGCGATTTCCGTGGCCTCGCGGCAAGAAATCATCCAGCGCATGGCTTGCCTCCGTGGCCGAGCCGTTCCAAGCAGGCCCGCAATCGCATGCGAGCACGATAAACGAGCGCATGCAAGGCGCCGGCATCCACGCCGAGCATGCGGCAAGCGCTTTGCGTGCTTTCTTGGGCCACTTCCCGCAGCCAAAAGGCCTCGCGCTGCCGCGGCGGAAGCTCTTGCAGGCATTGCATCAGCGCTTTCTGCAACTCGCTGCGAACCGCCTTGCGCCAAGGGCCATCTTCCGGGGGACGGCGCCAGTTGCCCGCGCGGTCAAACCACTCGGGCTCTGCCGTTTGCGTGCGTGCATGCTTGCGAAAGTGATCGGCGATCTTGTGCTTGAGGATGCCGATGAGCCATGTGCGCTCGCTGGATGCGCCTGTGAAGCGTTCTTTTGCTTCCAAGGCCGCAAGCAGCGTCTCTTGCACGAGGTCGGCAGCGAGCTCTTCATCGCCCGTGCGCAGCACGGCGAAGCGGAAAAGCGCATCGCCGTGTTCGTCCAACCAGCGCTCGGGATTCATGCAGGTGCCAAGAAGAGCAAGGGATGCCGCGGGGCCTCGCGGCCGAGCGCGTCCAACTCTTCCAAAAGGTGCTTGCGCGTAAGCGGGATCTCGTCCAAAAAATGCCGCTTGCCGTCGCGATACGCAAGGCGCGCGAAGATGCCGATGGCCTTGATGTGCCGTTGCAGCGCCGCAAGCCGCACCCAGCGGTGCCAATCCGCAAACGAAGAAAAGCCCGCACGCAGATGGGCGGGCAGCGCCGCAAACAGATCCTTGCTCCAGCGCGCGCGCCGCACCTCGGGATAATCCTGATAGCAATCGTAAAGCAAAGAAGCGGCGTCGTAAGGCGCATGCGCAATGCATGCGTCCTGAAAGTCCAACACGCCAAGCGGCAATCCCTCTTCCGGCAGCATGAGGTTGCGCGAATGGTAATCTAGGTGGGTGATGGCGCGGGGAAGGCGCGCAAGCGCATCCAACAGCGGCGCAAAGGCTTCGTGAAAGTCCTGGCGTTCCTCCTCTGAAGGGCGATGCCGGGCCACGAACGGAAGATACCAATCCAGATACAAATCCAGCTCCGCATGCATGCGCTCGGGGTTGAATGCAGCAAGCGCGGGGATTTCGGCCCTTTGCATGCGCAGCCATTGCTCCCATGCATCCGCAACGAGCGGCGCAGGATCATGGCCTTCGCGCAGCGCAAGCGCCCATGTGCGATCGCCAAAGTCTTCAAGGAGTGCAAAGCCTTGTTGTAGATCCACAGCAAAAAGCCTAGGCGCGCGCACGCCTGCCTGTTCCAAGGCCGCGCGCACCGTGAGAAACCGCGCAAGATCTTCCTTCTCGGGTGGCGCATCCACGAGCACATAGCGCTCCTTGCCGCGCCGCACGCGAAAGTAGCGGCGAAAGGAGGCATCGCCTGCAAGGGGATGGATCTCGGCCTCGGCCAAGATTCGGGCGACAAAGCGCGCGCGGGCGCGTTCCCTAGCGGGCTTGGACACGCGCCACGAACCCCCGCAGCCCAAGCTCGCGATACAAGTGCTCGCGGGCCTTTTCGGCCAAGGCGCGCGCGGCGAACGGCCCCGCATAGACGCGCCACCAAATCCCCTGCGCGCCGAGATCCACGCGGCGCAAAAACGCAGGGGTTTGCGCCTTTTCCAGCTTGGCGCGCAGGCGCTCGGCATCCTCTTGCTTGCGAAACGAGGCTACCTGCACGGCCCAGACCTTCGCAGTCGCCGTGGAAGCAGGGGGCAAGTGCGATACCCCCTGCGGCTGTGTTGCCGCCGCATAAGGGGAAGAAGGCTGCGCCTGCGCAGCGATCACGCGCGCGACTTGGTCTTGTTCCGCAGGCGCGGCCGGCTTGGGCTTTGGAATCGGCGGCGGCTTGACGGGTTCATTGGGCAGTTCTTCAAAAAACAGAAGCTGATCCTCGCCGAAGGTGCGCACAGGCGCGTTTTTCGCAAGCGCCCGCGCCTTGGCAAGCTCCTTGCGCAAGCGCGCATTTTCCTCGCGCTGCCGCTTAAGCTGCGCAAGCAAGCGCTCGTGCTCCTCGCCTGCAGCAAGCGTTTTTCCGTGCTGTTCGCCGAAGTGAAACCCCAACGCAAAGCTGGCTGCGGTGATGCCAACGCCGAGCAACGCCGCAAGCAAGCTGCGCAAGCGCCTTGCCTGCGCCCGCGTTTGCGAATCACGCAGCGCTTCGCCCATATGCCTACATGCGCTCGGGCGCGGACACGCCAAGCAGCCCGAGCGCGCGCGCAAGCATCGTTTTCACGGCGGCAACGAGCAAAAGCCGCGCCATCGTCGCTTTTTCATCCTCCACGATCACGCGATGTTCGTGGTAGAAGGCATGAAAGTCCGCGGCAAGCTCCAAGGCCCAGTTGGCGATGCGATGCGGCTCCAAGCGCTCGGCGGCGCGCGCAAAAACCTCGGGCCAGGCGGCGATGCGCTTGGCGATCGCCTCTTCCTCGGGCGCGCCGAGCGGTGAAGTATCCACAGCATCCCAGCGCTCGGGAAGCCTCACCCCCATCTCCTCGGTGCGGCGGAAGATGGAGGCGCAGCGCGCATGCGCATATTGGGCATAATAGACGGGATTGTCCTCGCTTTGCGCCTTGGCCAGCTCCAAATCAAACGCGAACTGCGTTTCGGCGCGCCGCGCGAGGAAGTGGAAGCGCACGGCATCCGCGCCCACTTCTTCCAGCACATCGCGCAGCTCCACGAAGTTGCCCGCGCGCTTGGACATACGCACAGGCTCGCCCGCGCGCACGACCGAAACCATCTGCACGAGCACCACTTCCGGGGTTCCCTTGCGGCCTGAGAGCGCCTCCACGGCGGCCTGCACGCGCCGCACATAG
>WFOX01000091.1 GCA_015487905.1 Mariprofundales bacterium | reverse complement strand
TGCAGATCCACCTGCACATCGCCGCGCAAGAACATGTCCTTGTAAAGCGGGTGCGGCCGAAAGCCGAGCCGCCAAAGCGCGTCTTTCGCTTCCAAAAGCTTGGCGGGTTCTACCAGCACATCCACATCGCTGATGGGTCGTGCATCGCTGCGCGCTTCCCAGTAGCGATCGGCCACGGCGAAGCCGCGCAGCACAAGAAACGGGATGTTGCGCTTATTGAGTGCGCGCACCACTTGGGCGAGCGCATGGCGCTTGCGCGTGCGTGCAAGCTGCGCCTCGCGTTGCGCGGCCTCCCAGCGCGCAAGCGCTTCCCCTTGGAAGCAAAGCGGCGCAAGCCAGCCGTCTATGCCTTCCTGCACGGCGGCCGGCAACAGCGCAGCGATTTCGTTCGCGGCAAGCTCACCGCGCAAGGCTTGACAAAGCTGGGCACGCGCTTGCATCATGCTGCCGATCCTCACATGCAGCACGCGCGCGTGCAAGGGAGGGCCAAAATGAGCGAGCCGAGGATGCCGGATTTCGTGCGCCGCAAGCTGCTCAAGGCGGGTGCGTATGTGCCGCCTGCGATTTTGGGCGTAGTGGCGGCGCCGGCCGCAGCCGAGGCTGCGGTGCCGGGGCAGACGAAGAAGTGCTGCGGCACCGTGATTGTGATCTCTGCAGGCGGCAATGCCTGTTGTCCATGTGTGCCCACTTGCCCAGGCGGCACGCCGAATCCCAAATACAACCCGATCAAATGTGGACAAAAGCGCTGCGAGCTCAACTGCGCCTATTGCAAGAATGTCTGCTGGCCCACCTTGAAGAAGTGCCAGAAAGAGCCTGGCGAGGGCGCAGGCGGTTGTCCTTGCAACTGCGTGCAGATTGCGCCGGGCTGCTGGGTCTGTCAATAACTTCGTGGTCGCTTTCTGGCTGCTAGGCTAGCGCGCATGGCCAAGCGGAAGTGCATTCCCGTGGCCGTGTATGGCGCCACGGGCTATGTCGGGGCTGAGCTTTTGCGCCTTTTGGCCGCGCATCCGGTGTTTGCCGTGCGATTCGTGGCGGCGCGCCAAGCGCGCGGGCGCATGCTGGCGGAGGAGCTGCCGCCTCTCGGCGCATGGGCGGAAGGCTTGCGCATCCAAGGCGTGGAGGAGGCGCCACCGGAAGAGGTGGCGCTTGCGTTTTTGGCGCTTCCGCACGGCGCCTCGGCCGCCATTGCCGCGCGGCTTTATGCGCGCGGCGTGCGCATCGTGGATCTTTCCGCCGATTTCCGCCATCCCGATGCCAAGGAATACGCGCGCACCTATGAGGCTTCGCATCCGCATCCTGAGCTTTTGGCCGAAGCCGTGTATGGCCTTGCGGAGCATGCGCGTAAGGCGCTTGCCGCAGCGCGCTTGATCGCCAACCCGGGTTGCTATCCGACGGCGACATTGCTTGCGCTCGTGCCGCTGTTGCGTGCAGGCGTGCTTGATCCCGCGCGCATCGTCGTGGATGCGAAGTCCGGGGTATCCGGGGCGGGGCGCGCGGCCAAGCGCGAGCTGGGGTTTTCGGAGGTGAATGAATCCCTGCGCGCCTATGGATTGCCGCGCCATCGCCATCAAGTGGAGATGGAAACGCAAGCGGGGCTGCTTGCGGGCGTGCGCCCGCAGCTTCGCTTCGTGCCGCATCTCGTGCCGATGACGCGCGGGATGCTCGTTACGATCCATGCAGAAGGGGATGTGAGGCGCTGGCATGGCGTGCTTACAAGCGCCTATCGGGGATGCCCGTTCGTGCGCGTGCTGGAGGAGGGGAGGCTTCCGGCGACCAAGCATGTGCTTGGCACGAACCGCTGCGACATCGGCGTGGTGCCCTTGGGTGCGCATACCGGCGTGATCGTCTCCGTGATTGACAATCTCGGCAAAGGGGCAGCCGGCCAAGCCGTGCAGAATGCGAACATTGCCTTTGGCCTTGCCGAAACCACGGGGCTTTCTTCCCAAGCGCTTTGGCCGTGAAACACGCGCCTTGGCAGATCTGGCTTGTGGATCCCGAGGGCGTGCGGCCCACGCGCAAGTGGGTCGTGCACAAAAAGCGTTGGGCGTTGGTGGCGCTTTTCACGGCGGCGCTCGTCTTCGGCGCGGGGCTTTGGCTTGGGCATCGGATTTCGGATGCGAACGCGCTTGCCTATGAGCTTGCGCGCACGCAGCGCGAGGTGCGCGCATTAGAAGAGGAGCTTGCGCGCTGGCAGGCCAAGGCTGAGCTTAAAGAGAAGGCCGCGCGCGCGATGGAGCGCGAGCTTGCGCACATGCAGGCCGAGATCGCCGACTTGCGTGACCGCATTGCGATGTATGAGCGCATTTTGGATGCGCGCAAGGGCAAGGGCGTGCAGATCGTGGACTGGCGCATTGAGCCGTTGGAGAAGGGTTGGCGTTGGCGCGTGATTTTGGTCAAGGGCGGCAACTATCCGCGCTGGGTGGCGGGCACGCTCAAGGTGGATGCGCAGGATCAAGGCGGCCGTTGGATGGCGGTGACGCCCACGGGCGGCTTGCGCTACGAGATGGAAAGCCATACCGTTCTTGCGGGCGAATGGACGCCGCCTGCGGGTTTTCGGCCGGTGGTGTGGCGCGCGCTCGTGCGCGATCGGCTCGGGCGCATCGTGGCCGAGGCCCGCAAGACCACGGCTGGGGAGAGGGATGTTCAAAAAGCGCCACGAGACAAGACCCGTGAGGGAAGCAACGATGGAGATTGACACGCTCATCGGCCCCAAGGCCCGCTTTGTGGGCGATCTCGTCTTTGAAGGCACCTTGCGCATTGACGGCGTCGTGGAGGGCACGATCAAGGCCGCCAACGACGCGCAGCTCATCTTGAGCGAGTCCGCGCGCGTGAAGGGCGAGATTGAGGCGCCGCATGTGAAGATCCACGGCACCGTGGAGGGCAATGTGCGCGCGAGCAAGTCGCTTGCGATCGGCTCCACGGGCCGGGTCACGGGTGATTTGGAGTATTTCCAGCTTTCCATTCAGGAAGGCGCCTCCATCAACGGCCGCTGCGTGCGCATCCAGCCTGAGGAGGCCAAGGCGCCGAAGGCCGAGGCCAAGGCGCGGCCCGAGCCGAAGGCCGCGTGATTCGGCCGTTTCAGGACAAGCATCCGCAGGTGGCGCCAAGCGCGTGGGTGTCGCCTGCGGCTGAGGTCATCGGGGCTGTAAAGATCGCGGACGAAGCGAGCATTTGGCCGGGGGCCGTGCTGCGCGGGGACTTGGAGCCGATCGTGATCGGTGCGCGCAGCAACATTCAAGACGGCACGGTCGTGCATACGACAAGTGGTGTATGCCCTTGCGTGATCGGCGAAGAGGTGACGGTCGGGCATCGTGCGATTTTGCACGGTTGCCGCGTGGATGGGCCGTCGCTGATCGGCATGGGGGCGATCCTCATGGATGAGGCGCATGTGCCGGCTTGGTGCATCGTGGCCGCAGGCGCGCTTGTGCCCGAGGGAAAGAAGCTGGAAAGCGGCTGGCTCTATCTCGGGGTGCCGGCCAGACCCAAGCGCCGGCTCACGGATGAGGAGCGCGCCTTTTTGCGTGATTCCGCGCGCCATTATGTGGAGCTTGCGCGCGCGCATCGCGCGTCCTATTGAATGTCGTTTGCGGCGCTGGATCTCGGCACGAACACCTTCCGGCTGCTCATCGCCGAGCCAAGCCCTGGGCGGCCGCCTTGGCGGCGGCTGGACTATGCCCAGGCCGTCGTGCGCTTGGGTGAGGGCTTCGGCACGCAAAGAACGCTTGCTATGGCTGCGCGCATGCGCGCGCTTGCAGCCTTAGAGGACTTTGCCGCCCGCCTTAAAGCCTTTGGGATTTCGCCGGATGAGGCTTGGGCCGT
This sequence comes from Mariprofundales bacterium, assembly GCA_015487905.1. Classification (GTDB taxonomy): domain Bacteria; phylum Pseudomonadota; class Zetaproteobacteria; order Mariprofundales; family S012-25; genus S012-25. Next base: position 3,236 of record WFOX01000091.1, on the reverse strand, counting down.
GGCCACGGCCGCCGTGCGCGAAGCAGAGAATGGCGCTGCGTTTTTGGAAGAGGTACGGGCGCGCACGGGGATCACGGTGCGCACGCTCACAGGCGAAGAAGAGGCCAGGCTTTCGCTTGCGGGGGCATCCGCAGCGCTTGCGCCGGAGCTTGTGCGCGACTGGCTGCTTGTGGATGTGGGCGGCGGCAGCACGGAGTTCGTGCGCGCGCGCAATCAACATGTGCTGGCTGCGATCAGCATTCCCATCGGCGTCGTGAAGCTTACGGAGCGTTGGTTTCCCGCGCTTCCGCCCCCACAGGAGGCGGTGGCAAGGCTGCGCGCCGCGCTGCGAAAAATGTTGGAGGACGAGCTTGGCGCCATGCGCGCATGGGGCGCGCCTTGCACGCTGGTTGCCACGGCGGGCACGCCGACTACGCTTGCGGCCCTTGCGCTTGGGCTTAGCCGCTACGATCCCGACCGCATCAATGGATGGCATTTTGCGCCGTCGCGGTGGCAAGAGGTGCTTGCGGATGTGCTTGCCGCTTCCAAGGAGGAGCTTGCCGCGCATCCGCTTGTTCCGGCGCGGCGCGCGGATGTGCTGGCCGCCGGTGCCGTGCTCTTGGACGAGGTGCAGCGGTATTGGGGCGTAGAAGGCTTTTATGTGTCCGATGCGGGCCTGTTGGAAGGGGCGTGGCTTGCCGCCGCGGGCCTTGTTGCGTTGCCAAGCGCAAGCACGGGCTTGCGGTCATAGAGAATCCAGCGGGCGGGGTTGTCCGTCCAGTGCAGGATCGCGTGCAAGGGCTTGCCGTTGCGCGCAACCGCGAGCAGCTCCAGCCGTCCGCCCTTGGCAAGCGCGTCCAGATTGCGCCGTGCAAGCGCATCGCCTGCCTCCGCGGCTTTCTCCAGCCATGCGCGTGCGCGCGCAAGATCGCGCCGCGTGCCGCGCCCAAGCGCATACATATAGGCGAGCGCATTCATGGCCGGCGCAAAGCCTTGCGTGGCGGTCTTGCGATACAGCGTGAGCGCTTGCGCATCGTTTTGCGGCACGCCTTCGCCGCGGCGGTATAGGCCGGCGAGATTGTAAAGCGCCTCCACGACGCCTTGTTGCGCCGCCTCTTGCAGCCACTTGCGGGCTTCTGCCACCGTTCCCGGAATCTCGCCGAGCAAGATGCGCGCGCCAAGCTCCGCTTGCGCATAAGGGTGGCCGCGCTGCGCGGCTTGGGTGAGCCAGTGCTTGGCCTCGGCGCGCGCGCGGGCATCATCGCCTTGCGCAAGCCTAAGCAGCGCGAGGTTGATCATCGCCTCCACCACCTCCGCTTCTGCGGCCTTGCGATACCAGCGCATGGCGGCGCGCAGATTGCGTCCTGCGCCGATGCCGACTTCATACAATACGCCCATGCCGAACCATGCGCTGGGAAGATCGGCTTGGGCGGCTTGGCGCATCCAGCGCAGCGCCTCTTCAGGCGAGCGCGCAGCGCCTTGCAAGCGCAAAAGCGCAAGATTGAACGCGGCCTCGGGCACTTGGGAGGCGGCCTTTTCCAGGCGCGCAAGCGCGGTGGCGACATCGTGGCTTTCCAGCAATGCCCACGCGCCGAGATCGTTGTAGGCGCGCGCAAGTCCCGCTTCGGCCGCGCGTTGCCACCAAGCCGCAGCCGCAGAGGGGTCGCGTGCGCCCTCCATGCCGGTGAAGGCGAGGATGCCGAGGTTGAGCGCTGCATAGGCATCGCCTGCGCGCGCCGCTTCCAGCAGGACATCTTTGCCTTCTTGCACATGCCCGAGCCGCACGAGCAGGGCGCCGAGCACGCCCTTGCGCTTGGGGATGTTGCTGTGAGCCGCCGTGCGCAGCCACGGAAGCAGATCGGCTTCGTTTGCACCCTCGCGGAATCGTTGCTGCGCGTATTCCCAAGCGGCATCGGCAAGCCCTGCTTGCGCCGCCTTCACAAGCCAGGCGCGCGCGAGCTTATCGCTGCGCTCCACCCCCCAGCCGTGCGCGTAAAGATGCGCAAGCGCGAGCATCATGCGCGGATCGCCGGCAAGCGCTTCGTCGCGGATCGCGTCTTTCACGCGCGCAAGCAGCCCGCGCGCCTCCACGACACCCGCTTGCACGGCCGCATGCGCCCAGCGCGCAGCGGCCTCCAAATCGCGCGGGCCGCCGCGTCCTTCGTTTTGCATCACGGCCAGCCGATACATGGCCGTGCCGATGCCGCGCGCAGCCGCAAACGCATACAGGCGGCGCGCCTCTTCTTCGTCGCGCGCGACCCCGCGGCCTTGTTCCAGCATCTTGGCAAGGGCCTCGGCGGCCTTGGCGTGGCCGCCCATGCGCATGGCGATGCGAAACCAACGCGCGGCTTCGTGCGCATCGGCATCCACGCCGCGGCCGCGCAGATAGGCAAGTCCGAGCCGATATTGGGCCTCCGCAAGCCCCAGCCGGGCGGCGTGCGCCAGCAACTCGGCGGCGGCTTCCTCATCCCCTTCTTCTGCGAGCGCTTGCGCGCGCGCGAGCATCTCGTTGGGGTTATCCAGCGCCTTGAGTTCCTCGCGCGGCAGCATCCACCACAGCGCGATTCCCAATACCAACGCGCCGGCCAACACGCCCAATGCCGCACGCACGAGCGAAGCTTGGGGCATCTTGCGCCCTCCTTGCATGGCTTCGCCCCTAGCTTAGCACAGGTGCAGGCGTCTTACCCAAGCCCAAGCCGCGACCAGATCGCATCTATGCGCGCCTTTGTCTTGTCATCCATCTCCAGCACGCGGCCCCAATCGCGCTTGGTCTCACCCACAAGCTTGTTCGTCGCATCAATGCCGAGCTTGCCCCCCAGGCCCGGCTCAGGCGAGGCGAAGTCCAGATGATCAATGGGGGTATCCGGCACGATCACGCAATCGCGCGCGGGATCGGCGCGCGTCGTGATCGCCCAGATCACATCGCCCCAGTTGCGCACATCTATGTCCTCATCCACCACGACCACGATCTTCGTGTAGCTGAACTGGCGCAGAAAGCCCCAAACACCGAAGAGAATGCGCTTGGCATGCCCGGGATAGGCCTTTTTGATGGAGACGATCGCCATGCGATAGGAGCAGGCCTCCATCGGCAGGTAAAAATCCACGATCTCGGGAAACTGGCGGCGGATGATCGGCACGAAGAGCTCGTTGAAGGCCACGGCAATCATCGCGGGTTCATCGGGCGGGCGGCCCGTGTAGGTCGTGTGATAGATCGCATCCTCGCGCCGCCAAAGGCGCTGCACATGGAAGACGGGATA
>WFOX01000090.1 GCA_015487905.1 Mariprofundales bacterium | reverse complement strand
GCGCCCCTCCTGCATCGGCACATCCTCGCCCAGGCGTGAAACGACGAGCACATGGCGCACGCTCGGGCAATGCGCAAGCGCCTCATCCACCTTGGGCTTGAGCAGGTGCTTCTTGCCGCGGCGGAAGCCGCCGTCGGCGGTGATCACGAGCTTCGCTCCGGCGTCCTGAATGCGGTCGGCGAGCGCCTGCGCCGAGAAGGCCGAGAAGACGACCGAATGGATCGCGCCGATGCGCGCGCAGGCGAGCATCGCCACCGCCGCCTCGGGAATCATCGGTAGATAGATCACGACGCGGTCGCCGGCCTCTACACCCAGGCGCTCCAAGGCGTTCGCGAGCCGGCAGACCTCGGCATGCAGCTCCGCATAGGAAATCCTCTTCACCTCGCCCGGCTCGCCCTCCCAGACGATCGCCGTGCGCTCGCCCAATCCCGCCTCAAGGTGCCGATCCAGGCAGTTTTCGGCGGCGTTGAGCTCGCCATCCTCAAACCACTTGAAAAACGGCGGATGGTCGCGGTTGAGCACGCGCGTGAAGTCCTTGCGCCAGCGAAGGTGCTTGCGCGCAAGCTCCGCCCAGAAGCCGTCCGGATCCTCGCGCCAGCGCCGCCGCAGCGCCTCGTATTCTTCCATGGAGCGGATGCGCGCCTTTTCATCCACAAACGGCCCGAAGATGCGGTTCTCGTGCAGCACCTGCTCAATCGCACCGCCCATGTATCCCTCCTCGTTGTGCGTTCTTTCCGCCAAGCCTTGCGGCCTTGCCATGCGCCCGCAAGCCGCGATGTGACGAACAGGCCGCGAAAAGCGTCTATGGGATGAGGACACCAAACGAGGAGGCATGCGATGAGTCAGGGACGCTGGCGGATCGCCATTGCGGCGCTGCTTGCCGCGCTTATCGGCATCGTGCTTTGGCAAAACCTTGCGCCGGCGCGGTTTGCGCTGCTCGCCTGGCGTGTGGAGGCGCCTTTGGCCGTGTGGGTGGCGGGTGCCTTCGTGCTCGGCTTTGCCGCAGGCTGGCTTGTGCGCCACCGACGGGGCTAGCGCATGCGCGAACAAGAGCTGCTTGTGGCGATCGCCGCGCGCGGCAACAGGCCGGTTGAGGCCGATGTGGCGCGCGCCGAGCGGCGGCTTGTGCGCCGCCTTCTTTTGCGCGCGATGCTCGGCTGGATCGCGGCATTATGGGCGGCGCTCGCAGGGCTCGTCGCGCCCTGGCTTTCCCGCATGGCCTCCCTCATGTCCTCGCATCCCGATCTGCAAAGGAGGTAGGCAATGGAAAACGCCATGAACCAAGCCGTGGGCTTCGTGATGGATCCGCTCACCGCGCTTTGGGCGAAGGTGGCGGCGGTGCTGCCGAATCTCTTCGGGGCGCTCGTGCTCATCGTCGTGGGTGCTGTGCTCGCCAAGCTCACTTCCAAAGTGCTTGCGCGCGTGCTCGGCGCATTGGGCCTGGATGGGCTTTCCGAGCGCGTGCATCTTGCGCAGGCGCTGGAAGGCATGGGGGTCAAGCGCCGCGCGAGCGAAGTTGCCGGCTGGCTTGTGGGTGCCTTCGTGTTCGTGGCCTTTCTGCTTTCGGCCCTGGATGCCGTGGGGCTTGGGGCGGCCTCGGATGCCGTGCGCAGCCTGCTGCTCTATCTGCCCAAGGTCTTCGGGGCGCTCGTCGTGCTCATCGCGGGGCTTTGGCTTGCGCGCGCAGCGGGCGCCGCCGCCGAGCGCACCGCGGAAGGCGCAGGGCTGGATGCCGCAAAAGCCATCGGGCGCGGCGCCTATGGTGTGGTGGCTTTTCTGGCCGCGCTGCTCGCATTTCGCCAGCTTGAGCTGGATGTGGGCATCATCGCCGAAGTCGTGGGCATCGTGCTGCTCGCCGCCGGCGCCGCAGGCGCCATCGCCTTGGGCCTGGGCGCGCGCACGCTCGCTGCGGAGCTTCTTGCCGGCGCCTATGCGCGCGATCTCGTCTCACCCGGCGACGAGCTGGAGCTGGAAGACGGCACCAAGGGCGAGCTTGTGGAGGTCGGTGCCGTGAAAACCGTGCTCAAGCTCGCCGACGGACGCTTCTTGAGCCTTCCCAATCAGGCGCTCGTTGCCGCACGCGTGATCCGCAAGGCCGCGCAATAGCGCCCCGCCTATGCAGCTGGGAGAGCTGACCGACGCCGAGCTCGTGCGCTTGGCGCGCGCCCATCCCCACCGGCGCGACGCCTTCGCCGAGCTCGCGCGTCGGCATCTTCCGTCCCTCGTGCGTTTTTGCCTGCGCATGGGACTGGATGCCGATGCCGCAGAGGACTGCGCGCAAGAGGTGCTCGTGCGCGCCTGGCTCAAGGCCGAGCAATTGCGCGATCCTGAGCGCTTTGCGGCCTGGCTACGCGGCATCGCCGCGCGTCTGGTGCAAGACGAGGCGCGCCGCCGTCTGCGCGAGGCCGAGGCATGGCAAAAGGCATCACCAACGGATACACCCCCCAAGGACGATCCCGATGCGCGGCTTGCGCTTGCGCAAGCACTGGCGCGGCTTTCGGCGGAGGATCGCGCCATCCTTGTCATGCGCGCTGAGGGGTTCGCCT
>WFOX01000089.1 GCA_015487905.1 Mariprofundales bacterium | reverse complement strand
GCGTTCGTAACACCCGGATCAAAGCCTGCGCCGAGCACGGCGGTAAGCCCCGCCTTCGCAAAGTCCTCGCGCCGCGCCCATTGCTCGGCATAGCGGAAACGCGGCTCATCCGGCGGCTCGTAGTTGGCCGTGTCAATGTAGTGGCAGCCGGCCTCCAAGCATGCGTCCATGATCACGAGGTCTTGATAGGGAAGGGCAAGGTGCAGCACGACATCGGGTTGGACATCGCGCAAGAGGCGCACGAGTTCGTCTTTGCGCTCGGCATTGACGCGCGCGATCGGCACCTTCTTGCCGAGACGCTCCCGCACGAAGCCCGCGATGGCTTCGCACTTGGGAAGCGTGCGGCTTGCAAGCACCACCTCGTCAAAGACATCCTCCATTTGCGCGCACTTGTAGGTCGCCACGCGCCCCACGCCGCCTGCGCCGATGATGAGCACGCTTGCCATGAAAATCCGCCCCCAGTGAGTGATTCGGCCCTGTGCACGGCCAAGCCGCGGCCAAGCATAGCAACGCAAGGCCCGCCAAGCAGCCGCGACGAAAGGGCGCTATGCCCCCGTGGGCTTCGTGATGGCGCCGTCGTATTCGGCGATCGGCACATGGCCCAATGCGGCCTGCAAGTTTTCAGGCATGTAGGTCATGCGATGCGCCTTGCCCTTCCCGATCACCTCCACTTCTTGTCCCCAGCGCTCCAGCACCGACCGATGGATCAGCTCATTCACAAACTTGCGCCCGGGCCGAGGCGCATTGAAGCGCTTGAGTCTGCGCGCAAGCGGGGGGATCTCGGGCATGCGCCCGCCGATCACGCGCCGATAGCGCCCAAGGAGGCGATAAAGCCCCAATGAATCATGCTGCGGTGCAAGCGGATCCGGCCGGATGTGTTCCTGGCGGTATTCGTCCAGAAAGCGCAAGCGCGCATAACGCGCGGCCATCTGGATCATCCAGGTGAGCGCGATGTCCGAAAGGCCCTTTTCGGCATAGGAGCCGCCCACATCCGAGTGCACGCCCGCAAACCAGACCTGTTGCACGCGCGCATACGGGATCTCGGCATCCTCGGGCGCATCCCAAAGCGCGGGCGAAAACGGCGCGCGCTGCTCGTCAATCGCCAAGGCATGAAAGGCATGGTCAATGTGCGCACCCAAGCTCGTGTCGTGAAACTGATAATGGCGGCGGTTGTAAGCGCTTGCGATCGTAAGCGGAATGCCAAGCGCCCCGACCGTGTCCCAAACGCCCAAAAAGCGGATGCGCACGGGTTCGTCCCAGCAGTAGCGCCGCAGCCGGTCGCGCAAGGATGCGTCCTTCTTGCGATAGCCGCGATAGGCCTCAGAAAGCAGCTCCAGGTGCGTTTTCTTGATCATTCCTTGCCAGCCCAAAAGCCCCGCAAGGCTGCGGGCCGTGAACGCCCCGCGCGAAAAGCCGAAGAGCACGATGCGATCGCCGGGTTCGTAGTTGTTGGCAAGAAAGCGATAGGCATCCTTGATGTTGTCATCCAGGCCGCGCCCGAAAGCGCCGCCGCGGATGCGGTCAATGGGGCCGCCTGTGCCCACGCCTTTGTCGTAAAAGACCACCTGCGGGCGGCCCTCGGCGTCCTCAGGCGCAAGCGCGCGCATGATCTTCACGACATTCGTGATCTTCACAGGGTGGTCGGCCGTGTTCCAGGTGCCGTCAAGGCACGCAATCAAATGCTTCATGCGCGCCCCTCCTCCGAAAGCTTCCTCCAATCGTAGAACGCGCCGCTTGACTCCGCTACCGCCCCCTTGCCTGCGCACCCAAAAGCGCTTGACCTTGAACCATGCTTCAAGGCTATGGTTGCGGCATGCGCGTGAAGGAAGCCGCAGAGATGCTTGGCGTGCCCGCATCCACGATCCGCTATTGGGAGCGGGCGGGGCTTGTGCACATCCCGCGCACGAGCAACGGCTATCGCCGCATTGACGGCACGACATTGGCCCGGCTGCGCTTTCTCGTGCGCGCGCAGCGCTTGGGCTTTCGCCTGCGCGAGATTGAGGCGTTGCTTCGCCTGATTGAGCGCGCGGATTGCGAGGATGTGGGCGCGGAGCTGCGCGCCAAGGCCGAGGAGCTTGCGGCGCGCATCGCCGAGCTTGCCAAGATGCGCGAAGAGCTTTTGCGCTTTGCCGAGCAATGCACGGGGCAGACGCCGTGCTCGTTCTGGGTCTTGCTTTCCGAGACCGACGAAGGAGGTGCAAGACGATGAAGCAGGAAACCTGCGAAAGCTGTGAAACGCCCAAACCCGTAGAAGCGCGGGAAGGACGCAAGGCGCTTTGGCTTGCGCTTGGCGCAGGCGCGCTTGCAAGCGCCTGCTGCGTGGGGCCGTTTTTGCTCGTGCTGCTCGGCGTGGGGCTGGGCGCGGTGGCGTGGCTCGCGAAGCTGGAGCCGTTTCAGCCCTACTTCGCCACCCTTGCGCTTGCCGCCTTGGGGGTGGCGGCCTGGCGGCGGCGCCGCTGCGGCTGCAAGCTCGGCGCGGGCTGGTGGGCCGCGGCGGTGGCGACTTTGCTGCTCGTCACGGCCCCTTGGTGGCTTGCCAAGGTGCTCTCATGAATCCCACACGCAGAGGAGGTGCGCGATGAAGAACATCCGAAGCTGGAGTGCGATGGCGCTTGTGACGGCGTGGCTCGTCGGCGCCCAGGCCGGCATCGCAGGCGAGATGCCCAAGGCCACCAAACACGGCCCGGCCAAGGTGGAGCTCGTGATCAAGGGCATGTTCTGCGACATGTGCCCGATCACGATCCAGAAGGCGCTGGAGAAGCTGCCCTATGTGAAGCATGCGCGCGTGTCGCGCAAGGACGAACGAGGTTGGGTGGAGGTGACACGCTCGGAGATGAAGGACATTCAGGAGCTTGTGAGAACCATAGACGCGCTCGGTTATATGGCCTATGTTGCGAAGGTGGAGCGAAAGGAGGCGCTGTAATGAATATCGTTCTGGAATCCACGATCACTTGCCCCGAGTGCGGCGGCAAAAGCCGCGCGAAAATGCCCACGGATGCGTGCCAATGGTTTTACGATTGCCCGCATTGCGGCGCGCGTTTGCGCCCCAAGCCCGGGGATTGCTGCGTGTTTTGCTCGTGGGGGGATGTGCCGTGCCCGCCGGTGCAAAAACAGCGCGGCTGCTGCTAGCCGGCTTGCTGCTCTCTGCGCCTGCGGCCTTGCAGGCGAAGCTGTATCGTTGGGTGGATGAAGCCGGCGTGGTGCACTTTTCCGACACGCCCCATGCGGGCGCGCAAGAGGTGCGGCCGCAACGGGTGGAGACGGTGCCTGCGCGCAAGGCGCCGTTTTTGGAGATTCCGTTCGTGCGCCGCCGCGACGCGATGATCGTGCAAGGCGAGGTCAATGGCGCGCCTGCGCGCTTCGTCGTGGATACGGGCGCAAGCGTGCTCGTGATTCCGCCTGCGGTGGCTGAGGCGGCGGGGATTTCTTTGCGAGGGGTGCCGCGCGTGCGCATGGAAACGGCGAACGGGCTTGTGGAAGTGCCCACGGTGCGCGTGCAGCGCCTTGCCATCGGGCCGCTCGTGCGCGAAGGCGTGGAGGCCGTCGTGCAGCGCATAAGCCGCGATCCCACGCTCGGTTTGCTCGGCATGAACATTCTCAGCGACTACCGCGTGGAAGTGGATCTGGCGCGCAGCGTGCTGCGGTTGCATCCGCGATGAAGATCGCCTGCGTGCAGCTCAACTCCGGAGACGAGCTGCAAGAAAACCTCCGCCGTGCGCAGGCGTGGGTGGAAGAAGCAGCGAACGCAGGCGCTTGCATCGTCATCTTGCCGGAAAACTTCGCTTGGTGCGCGCGCGATGAAGCGGCGCGCAAGGCGCTTGCGGTGTCCCTGCAGGATTCGCCGATCGTGGCATGGATGCGCGCGCTTTCTTCGCGGCTCGGCATCGTGCTTGTCGGCGCGGGATTGCCGCTTGCGGGAAGCAGAAAGGGCAAGGCGCGCAATGCGGCCGTCGTCGTGGAGTGCGGGGAAGTGCTGGCCGCGTATGCGAAGATGCACTTGTTTGATGTGGAAATCCCGGGGGAGTCCTGGCACGAATCGGCGCACACGGAGGCCGGCGAGCGGCCCGTGATCGTGGAAACGATGGGCCTGCGCATCGGGCTTGCGATCTGCTATGACCTGCGCTTTCCCGAGCTGTTTCGCGCGTATGCTGGCTGCGATCTCATGGCGCTGGGGGCGGCGTTCACGGTGCCCACGGGCAAGGCGCATTGGGAAGCGCTTTTGCGCGCCCGCGCGATTGAAAATCAATGCTATGTGGCGGCGGCTGCGCAATGGGGAAGGCATCCGGGAGGCCGCGAAACCTTCGGGCATTCCATGATCATCGGGCCTTGGGGAGAAGTGTGTGCGGTGTTGGAAGAGGGCGAGGGCGTGATCGCGGCGGAGCTGGATCGCTCGCGGATTGCGGATGTGCGCCGCCGTTTGCCTGCGCTTGCGCATCGCCGCGCCCTGGCTGCGCCCCTCGTGGTGCAAGGGCGCAGCAAAGGGGCTTGACGCGGGATGCTTCGGCTGGCATGGTGCGGGCCTATGGGGAGTGAAGTCCCCGAGGCGGTCGGATTTTTGTGAACCGGCCGCGTAAGTCGTTCTTTACAAACGATTTTTTCGGGGGGAGCGGTCAGAAAGCAGACCCGCTTTTGAGGGGATTACGACCACACGCGCAGCAGAAGCTCACCACCCGACACGTCAGAAAGCAGACCCGCTTTTGAGGGGATTACGACCCCGGATCGTGTGTCATCTTGCGTGTTTCTTGGTCAGAAAGCAGACCCGCTTTTGAGGGGATTACGACGTGGCGCTGGCACCAGCTCTTGCGCAGGTGCAGTCAGAAAGCAGACCCGCTTTTGAGGGGATTACGACTGCGAATGCTAGCAAAAGCGCGCGGGGAATGCGTCAGAAGGCAGACCCGCTTTTGAGGGGATTACGACTCCTCTATGTCTATTTCTTTCCAGATGAAGATGTCAGAAGGCAGACCCGCTTTTGAGGGGATTACGACCTCATTATACACCTCTGGTTCCTTCCCAAAGGCGTCAGAAGGCAGACCCGCTTTTGAGGGGATTACGACCAGACGGCAAGTAAAGCCCGTCCTCTTCAGGGGTCAGAAGGCAGACCCGCTTTTGAGGGGATTACGACTTTACGCTCATCTCTGCCTCCTTGTTTTTGATGTCAGAAGGCAGACCCGCTTTTGAGGGGATTACGACGAGAGTCGCCTTTTCTTGCGGCGTGAGCTGCCGGTCAGAAGGCAGACCCGCTTTTGAGGGGATTACGACCCTTACCTCAACGACCTCCCCCGCAGGGCAGGGTCAGAAGGCAGACCCGCTTTTGAGGGGATTACGACCAATCCGGGGCGCCATTTGGTCCCAGACAATCAGTCAGAAGGCAGACCCGCTTTTGAGGGGATTACGACGCGGCGCCTGCGGCGAGGATCGCGCCGAAGTGCGTCAGAAAGCAGACCCGCTTTTGAGGGGATTACGACTCCAGCCATATGCGAGTTGCTTCTCCGGCGAGGCGTCAGAAAGCAGACCCGCTTTGGAGGGGATGTGGAAGGCCGCAAAAACGCTTGTGGAATCGCGAGAAAGAAAGTGACTCCACGAAAAATCCGCGAAAATGAAAAGAATATGCTTTATTTCCCTGCTGAAAAAGAAGAAATAAGTTGAAAATTATGCTATTTTCCAGGCGATAGGCAAAAGCCTATGCGCTTTTGCGATCATCGTTCCAAATCCGGTTTTCCAGCTCCGACACCGAAAAGGCGCGCCATGCGCCGGGGGTGAGCGCAAGCGACGACAGCCAAAGCCCTCCAATCGCCACACGCTCAAGCGCAACCACCTCGCAACCCAGCGCGGCAAACATGCGCTTGACCTGATGATAGCGGCCGCTCGTAAGCGCGATTTCCGCTTCTGCTGCGCCCAGCGGCGTAAGCTCCCCGCAAAGAAGCCTGCGCTCTCCCGGCCAAGTGATGCCCCCGCGCATTTTTTCCACCGCATCTTCAGGCAAACTCCCTCGGTAGCGCACGCGATAGCGCTTCACGAGCTTGCGCTTGGGGTGCGTGAGGCGATGGTTGAACGCGCCGTCGTCCGTGAGGATCAAAAGCCCCGTGGCATCGCGATCCAGGCGACCCGCCACGGCGATCGCAGGGCGTCTCGCCAACCAGCGCCGCGGAAGCAGCTCAAACACATTGGGAAGCGCATCCGTGCGATCGCACACCAGCCCTGCAGGCTTGTGCATCACGATGGCAAGCGGCTCGGGATGATCCAGAGGCTCTCCATCCAAGCGCACTTGCTCGGGTCGCACGCGCACATCCGCGCGCCGCGCAGGCTCGCCGGCCACGGTGATGCGGCCTGCGCGCACCCAGCGCGCCACCTCCTTGCGCGATCCATAACCCAGCCGCGAAAGCAGCCTGTCCAGCCGTTCCGTCTTCATACGCGAATCCGAAACACCTTGTAGGCGCCTCGTTCGCGCACGATCTCCCAGCGCACGCCAAGCCCTTTGAGCGTGTGCTCGTAAGGCAAACGCCGCCCCGTCACGATCCACGCCTCGCCGCCGCGCTTGAGCGCCTGCACGGCCGCCTCAATGAACCGCGCGCCAAGATCCACGCGCGAAGCACCGGCCTCGTGATAGGGCGGGTTGGAGATCACCCAATCCACCTTCGGCAACGGCTCTTGCTCCACATCCAACCAATGGGCCTCGTGGGGGATGCCGTGCAGGTGCAGGTTTCGCGAAGCGAGCGAAAGCGCGTCGCGATCCGCCTCCACAAGATGCACAAAACGGGGACGAAGATGCACGCTCGTCCAGCCATTGCCGCAGCCAAGCTCCATGCCTTCGCCTGCGGGTGCTTTGCCGAGCGTTTCCACGAGCAGCGCCGAGCCGGGATCCTTGCGATCCCAAGCAAAAATCCCGGGCCGCGACCACACGCCGAGCTCCGGGAAAAAGCGCGTGCGCGCCTCCTCTATCCATCGCCATGCTTCTGCAAGCGTTTCTTCGTCGCTCGTGCGCACCACGCCCACGAGCCGCGCATGGCGCTTGGCGGTTTCTTCCGTGGGGCCCAAAAGCCGCAGGCGCTTTGCATAGCTTTTTGCGCCGCGGTTGTTCATCGCGGCGAACCAAAGCGTGCCGCCTTCGCGAAGATGCAAGAAAGCGCGCGCAATCATTGCAAGGGTAAGCTTTTTGTTCGGGCTCCAGCTTACGGCGATGGCATCGTAAAGGCCGGACAGTTGAAAGCTGAGCTTGCGGCCGCGCGCTTGCAGCGCAAGCGCAAGCCCGCGCAGCGCCCCCACCGGCTCAACCGCTTCATCCTCCGGTGGCACAGGGGGCGCAAGCCACGCGCGCCGACCGCTTGCCTCCGCGATGGCCTCTGCGAGCAACGAAGTGTCCGATTTCAGATACAAAAGTCCCATCCCTCCGGCCGCCGCACGAGTCCTTTCTCGGCGGCTTCTTCCAGCGCATCCGCAAGCGTGAGGCTGCAAGCCTCCCTTGCCCGCGCTTCCTCACGCGCAAGCGCTTCCAGCGCAAGGCCCACAAGCCCTTCTTCCTTTTCCATCTCTGATTCCGGCGCAAGCGCCGCCAAGACATCCGCAAGTCGCACGCGCGCCGGCGCACGCGCGAGCCGATAACCGCCCGCCTTGCCGCGCTTGCCCTCCAAAATCCCGGCACGCTTGAGCGCTTGCAGACCCGCTTCCAAATAGCGGCGATGGCATCCCAAGCGCTCGGCAAGCTGCGCGCTGGAAAGGGGCGAGCGGCTTGCCGCAAGCAGAATCAACGCCGCCCAAAGATGCGCGGTTTTGCGTAGCCCCGTCATGTTCGGCCCGTGCTCCCAAAGCCGCCCGCACCGCGAGAAGTGGCTTCCAGCACCGCCACTTCCTCCCAGCGGACGCTTGCGATGCGCGCCACGACGAGCTGCGCGATGCGCTCACCCCGGCGGATCACGAACGGCTCTTCGCCCAAATGGACGAGAATCACGCCCACCTCGCCGCGATAATCGGCATCAATCGTGCCCGGCGCATTGAGCACGGTGATGCCGTGTTTGAGCGCGAGTCCCGAGCGCGGCCGCACCTGCGCTTCCCAGCCCGGCGGAAGCGCAATCGCGATGCCCGTGGGCACGAGCGCCCGCGCGCCCGGCACGAGCCGAAGCGGCTCAGTAACCGCCGCACGCAAATCCAGCCCCGCCGCATGCGGCGTGGCCGGCGCAGGAAGCGGCAAGTCGCGCGCGTGCGGCAAGCGCTGCACGCGCACGATGACCTCATCGCACACGGGATGCCACCTCTTGCATCACCTCCCAAGCAAAGCGCCGCTTCGGCATGCGCGGAAGCTCGCGCACGGCGTCTTCTTCCACCCACCAACCGGCGGCTTCTTCCGCGCCGAGGTTTTCCGGTGGGTTCGCAATCATGGCGTCGCATCCTTTGCGCTTCATCTTTTCGCGCGCACGCGCAAGATGCGCCTCGCTTTCCAACGCGAAGCCGAGCACGAAGCGCGGGCGCTTCGGCATCTGCGCAACCGCCGCCAGCACATCCGGCGTGGGTACAAGCGCAAGAACATGCGCGCCGCGCTTGGGCGGCTTGCCCGCATGCGCGACCACGGGCCGATGATCGGCCACCGCCGCCGCCGCCACGAACACATCCGCGCCGGAGGCCTCTTGCAAGGCCGCTTGCCGCATCGCCTCGGCCGTGGGCGTGGCGATGACGCGCGCGCCTGCGGGGGAGGGGGCGCCTGCGCCTTGCAAAAACACGACTTCGGCACCCATGCCGGCTGCGGCCTCCGCAAGCGCCGCCCCCATGCGGCCGCTTGCGCGATTCGTGATCACGCGCACGGCGTCCATCGGCTCTTCAGTGCGCCCGCCCGTGATGACCACGCGCTTGCCCGCAAGGGGCTCGCCTGAGAGCGCGCGCAAAAGCGCGATGCGCAGCGCGCCTTCGTCGGCAAGGTGCCCTGGGCCTTCTTCGCCGCAGGCAAGCAGTCCTTTGCTGGGCAAGGCGACGAAACACCCGCGCGCGCGAAGCCGTGCAAGGTTGTCCTGCGTGGCCGGGTTTTCCCACATCGCCGCATTCATGGCCGGCGCAAGCACGATCGGCACGCGCGCGGCAAGGATCGTGGCCGCAGCGAGATCGTCGGCGATGCCGAGGGCAAGCTTGGCGAGAAAATCGGCTGTCGCGGGTGCCACGACGATGGCCTCCGCCCAGCGCGCAAGCCGGATGTGTGGAAACGGATCCTCCGCACGCCATAGATCGGTGTGGGCCTTTCCTTCCGCAAGCGCCTCAAATGCAAGCGGCTGCACGAAGCGCGTGGCGGCCGCCGTAAAGATGGCTTGAAGCTCGGCACCTTCCTTGCGCCATGTGCGCGCAACCTCCATGGCGCGCACGACGGCGACCCCGCCCGTAAAGACGAACAAGATGCGCCTTTTTGCAAGCATCTAGCCCTCCAGGCTTGCGCGCACGGCGGCATGCATCCCCGCAAGAAGCCGCGCAAGCTTCGCTTCGTCATCAGCCAGCGGATAGGGCGGCATCGCATAGATGAGCCGCCCGAACGGGCGCAGCCACGCCCCTTCGCGCATCGCCGCCTGCTGCGCCTTTACGACCGGCACGGGATGCCGAAGCTCCACGACGCCAATCGCCCCGCGCGCGCGCACATCGGCCACCCCGGAAAGCTTGGCAAGCTCGGCCAGGCCCTCGGAAAAGGCTGCTTCCAGCTTTTTCACGCGCGCTTGCCAAGGCGAACGCACGAGAAGCTCAATGCTGGCTGCGGCCACGGAGCAGGCGAGCGGATTGGCCATGAAGGTGGGGCCGTGCATGAGCACATGTCCGCCTGCCTCCACGCCCTCTACGACCTTTTCGGTGGCAAGCACCGCCGCCAAGGTCATGTAGCCGCCTGTGAGCGCTTTGCCAAGGCACAAAATGTCCGGGCGCACGCCCGCTTGTTCGTGCGCGAACATGCTGCCCGTGCGCCCGAAGCCCGTGGCGATCTCATCCAGAATCAGCAGCACCTCGTATTCGTCGCAAAGCCTGCGCGCCTCGCGCACGAAGCGCGGCGCATGAAAGCGCATGCCGCCTGCCCCTTGCACGAGCGG
>WFOX01000088.1 GCA_015487905.1 Mariprofundales bacterium | reverse complement strand
GCAAGCGGCGCATCGCGCGCGGCAGCGGCGTGTCCGTGCAGGAGGTGAACCAACTGCTGCGCCAGCATCGGGAGCTTGCGAAGCTCGCCAAGCGCATGCGCAAAGGACGCGGGCTTGGCAAGCTCGGCGCGGTGCTTGCGCGCACGCTTGGGCGTTAGCGGTGGGCTGGGCGCCTTCGGGCGGCTGGCGCCATTGGTTGGGGCTGGATGCGCTTTATGTCCCGCCCGAGGTGCGCTGGCAAACGGCCTTGGGGGGCGTGGTGGGGCTTGGGCTTGTGTATGCCACGGCCTATCTCGTGCTCGGCCCCGATGCCTATCTCGTCGTGCCGTCTATGGGCGCAGGCGCCGTGCTCTTATTCGGCGCGCCGCACGCGCCGATGTCGCAACCCTGGCCTGCGCTTGCTGGGCATTTCGTCTCGGCGCTCATCGGCGTCGGCGTCTATCGCTTGTTCGGCGCGCATGGTTGGGCGGCGGCCTTGGCCGTGGGAGCCGCCATCGGCGCCATGCATCAACTGCGCTGCTTGCACCCGCCTGGGGGCGCCACGGCTTATGTGGCCGTGATGGGCGGGGCATCGGTGCATGCGCTCGGCTTCGGCTTCGTGCTCGCGCCTGCGATGCTCAACGCCGCGGAGCTTTGGTTCGTGGCTTGGGTGTTTCACAACTTCGTGCGCCGCAACCCCTATCCCCCGCGGCACCCGCATCCTGCTGCGTGCCCGATTCGGCGCGAGCATCTCATGCGCGCGATAGAAGAGGAGCACGAGCTTGTGGATGTGCACATGGATGTGCTTGTGCGCGTCGTGGAGCGCGCTTGGCGCCATGCCGAGCGCGCGAAACGCATGCATCGGCGCGCATAAACGCGCGCGTTTCTTTGCGCGCCCCCTTGCGCTTCCGCTAAGCTTGGCGCAGGAAGCGGGGGAGCGAAGTGATCACGCCTTCGTTTTTTGATCAACGCTGGAGCTGGTATGCGCCGATCTTGGAGCGCGGCGACGATCCCGTGCGCCTTTTGGAGATTTCCGCGCGCGACTATCCCTTGCGCTTTGCCACACCCGATGCGCGCGAGGCGATTCCCTATGCGCTGCATCCCGAGCTTAGCGAGCGCATCACGGGCGCGATCCAGCGGCTCGTGGAATATGCGCGGCGCTATTGGTTGGAGGGCGAGAAGGTTTCGCTGCACAAGCTTCCGCAGTTGAATGCGCAGGCGCGCGCGCGCGTAGGCGAGCTGCGCAAGTGGTATCCGCATCTTCCCGTGGCGCTCGTGCATCATTGGTGCGCGGATCCAGCCGGTGCGGAGGCGTTGTTCTCCACTTGCCGCGTGCTATGGCGCAAGGCCTGGCGTGAAGAGGAGCGCGCGCATGTGCCTTGGGTGCGCGCCGTCAATGTGCTCGTGCTCGGGCTCGTTTCGCAGGCCGTGCGCGCGCGCTTAAAAGGCGCCGATGAGCGGCTCGGCCATGTTGTGCTTTCCATCGCCGGACATCTTTTCGTGCAGGAAGCGCTTGCCTTTTTGCGCGAGCGCGCAGGCGGCGAAGTGGATCAAACGCGGCTTGCGAGCTATGAGGCGATGATGATTCCGATCACGCCGATGGCCTTTACGGGCCGCGATGTGCCGCCGCCGCTTTTGCGCGACGATCCCGCACTGATCCGGCTTTACGG
The DNA here is from genome assembly GCA_015487905.1 of Mariprofundales bacterium. GTDB lineage: Bacteria > Pseudomonadota > Zetaproteobacteria > Mariprofundales > S012-25 > S012-25. The sequence continues at coordinate 6,428 of WFOX01000088.1, read as the reverse complement.
GTTGGAACCTGAGCTTGTGCCGCGCATGCGCAAGCTGCGGGAAAAGCTCGGGCGCGCCAACGAGCGCGGCATGCTCAACCTGCTTGCGCGCGATCGGCTCGGCAATCACCTGCTCAAGCGCACCTGGGCGCGGCTTTCGTTTTGGGAGCTTGCCGTGCGCACGCGCGAGGGGCGCTGGATGCGCTATGTCTTTGATGCGCGGCTTTTGGATCGCTTTCTCTTGCGCGGCGAGCCACCGGAAGGGCCGCTGCTGCATGCGTTGCAAGCGCAGGCGAAGGAGTCCTCATTCGCGCGCTGGGTGCTTGCGTGCGTGCAAAACAAAGGGGCCGCGCGCGAGCAGGAAGGCCCGTGGGTGGTGGAGTCGCGCGTGCTGGACGCGTTTCGGGTGTTTGAGGAAGACGCACGCGTGGAGGCGGCGCGGCGGGCTGCTGAGCGCATCTGGGCGGATCGCCGCGAGGCCATCGCCGGGCGCTTGCGCGGCGCCGAAGCCGAGCGGCGCTTGGCCCAGGCCTGGCGCGAGGGCGAGATCGTGTGGTTTACGGAGGATTTGGAAGCGCCCTTGCAGATGCGCACCACGCCGGAGGCCTTTGCGCAGGCCTGTTTGGCCGTGTCTTGGAGCGAGTATTTGGCCGAGCTTTGCGCGCTTGCGGCGCAAGAAGCCGAGGCTTTTCTCGCGCGCGAGTTTTTGCCGCAGGTGTTGGAGGCGATCAGCGGCCGCGACGAGGTGTATCTGGAAGCCATAAGCGGAGCGGGATGCTTGTTGCGCGGCGAGCCTGAGGATCTTTTGCACACGGCCTTTGCGCTGCGCGCGCGTTTGCATGCGCTTTGGCGCGAGCGCACAACTCAGCCCGAGCGCGCGATGCCGCCTTGCGCGATGGCGATCTCCGCGCTTGGCGATTGGCTGACGGCCCAGGCGCGCTGGAATCAGCAAACCGTGCGCTTGCGCTTTTCCATGGCGGTGGCCCAGGCGCAGGCGATGCTTGCGCACGATTGCGGCGTGGGACGGCTCATTGCGCTGCGCGATGCCAAGCGCGGTGCAGGGCTTGGGGCCGTGCGCGCGGAGCAGCTTGCGGTGCCCGAAGGGGCGGCGCGCTGCCTTTACAACAACGGCATTGCGCTCACACCTGCGGTGGCGAACGAGCTCGTGCGCAGTTGTGAGACGCGCGGGCGCGCATTGGAGGTGCGCATTCCGGCTGAGAAGGCCAAGGCCCTGCTTGCCGGCGCGGCCGTGCCGGCGGCGGGCGTGCGCTTGATCGTGCTTAGATGGCGTCAGGACGAGGAGCCCGTCGTGTTGCGGCCTGCGGGCAAGCCTTGCGTGGGCGGCGCGGATTTGGAGCTTTATGAGGCCGTCGTGCCCGATCATCCCGCAGGGGCGAAGCTTTTGGAGGCGGCGCGCGCATGGCTCAAACAGCATTAGCAAGGCTTTTGCCGCGCGCTTGGCATCGGGCCGGGCGCGTGGGCATTGCTTGCTCAGGCGGTCCAGATTCGCTTGCGCTTTTGCTCGCTGCGCGCGCAAGCGGCGCTGATCCCGTGGCCTTGCATGTGGATCACGGCCTGCGCCCTGAAAGCGCGGCGGAGGCGGCTTGGTTGCAAGCGCTGTGCGCGCGCTGGGGCATCGCTTGCCATGTGCGCCGCGTGCAAGTGCCCCGCAGCGGCAATCTGGAAGCGCAAGCGCGGCGCGCGCGCTATGCGGCCCTTGCGGCGATGGCGAAGGAGGCGGGGCTTGCGCGCATCTGGCTTGCGCATCATGCCGATGATCAGGCCGAAACCGTTTGCCTGCGCATGAGCATGGGGTCAGGGCCGCGCGGAGCGGCGGGCATGCGCGCCCGGCGCGCGTTTTTGGGGGTGATCTGGGAGCGGCCGTTTTTGGGCGTGCGCCGCGCCGAGATCCTCGCGGCACTCAAACGCACAGGGATTTGCGCATTGCACGATCCGATGAACGAGGATGTGCGTTTTCGGCGCAACGCGATTCGGCTGCGCCTGTTTCCGGCGATCGCGGCCAGAGGATGCGATCCGGTGGCCTTGTTCTTGTGCTGGGGCAAAGCCGCGGCGGCGCTTGCCGCGCGCATTGATAAGGCTGCCCAGTTGCATGCGGTGCGCGCGCATTCCGAAGGCGCGTGCATCCCTTGGGAGGTTTGGCGGCAAGGCGGCATGGCCTTGCGCGCGGCGAGATTGCAGTGCATGGTGGCGATTGCGTTGGGTGAGGGCGCAACCCCTGGACGCAGGCACATTGCGCTTGCCGAGCGTTGGACGCAGCAAGGCGGCCGCGGGGGCCTTGACCTTTCGCGCGCGCGCTTGGAGCGTCGTGGAGCGTGGCTTGTGCTCGTGCGGCGCATTTCATCGCGCGTTCATGAAACGGGGACTATGATTGCAAAGGAAGCTTGCGGCGAAGGAGCGGAAACATGCGCAATCTGATTCTTTGGATCGTCGTCGGCATCACCCTGTTTTCCGTGGCGCAGATGTTTGAGACCCCTGTGCCGGGTGGTGAAGAGCTTTCCTACACCACTTTCTTGCAGCGCGTGGAAGAGGACATGGTGGAGACGGCCACGATCCGCGATCACAAGATCATGGGCCAGATGCGCACGCCCGATGGCGGGCTCAAGCACTACGAGGTCGTGGTGCCGGACGATCCCAGCTTGTATGACCGGCTTGTGAAGCACAATGTGATCGTGAGCGTCAAAGAGCCGCATCAGATGCCGTTTTTGCTTTCGGTGCTGATCTCGTGGTTCCCGATGCTGCTGCTCATCGCGGTGTGGATCTTCTTCATGCGGCAGATGCAATCAGGCGGCCGCGCAGGGCCGGGCGGCGCCTTCAGCTTCGGCAAAAGCCGCGCGAAGCTGCTTACCGAGAACAAAAACAAGGTCACCTTCAAGGATGTCGCGGGTTGTGACGAGGCCAAGCAAGAGGTGCAGGAGATCATTGAGTTTTTGAAGGATCCCGCGAAGTTCACGCGCTTGGGCGGACGCATCCCGAAGGGCGTGCTTTTGGTCGGGCCGCCGGGCACGGGCAAAACGCTGCTTGCGCGCGCCGTTGCAGGCGAGGCCGGGGTTCCGTTTTTCTCCATCTCGGGCTCGGATTTCGTGGAGATGTTCGTGGGTGTGGGGGCTGCGCGCGTGCGCGACATGTTTGAGCAAGCGCGCAAGCACGCGCCTTGCATCGTCTTCATTGACGAGATTGACGCGATGGGAAGGCATCGCGGCGCCGGCATCGGCGGCGGCAACGACGAGCGCGAGCAAACGCTCAACCAACTGCTCGTGGAGATGGACGGCTTTGATTCCACAGAAGGCGTGATCATCTTCGCGGCCACGAACCGGCCGGATGTGTTGGATCCGGCGCTGTTGCGGCCGGGCCGCTTTGACCGGCAAGTCGTCGTGCCGCGGCCGGACATCAAGGGTCGCGAGGAGATCCTCAAGGTGCACACGCGCAAGGTGCCGCTTGCGGACGATGTGGATCTCAAGCAAATCGCGCGCGGCACACCGGGCTTTGCGGGCGCGGATCTTGCGAATCTCGTCAATGAGGCGGCGCTGATTGCGGCGCGGCACAACCGCGACAAGGTGACGAAGGCGGACTTTGAGGCGGCCAAGGACAAGGTGCTCATGGGTGTGGAGCGCCGCTCCATGCTGCTCACCGAAGAGCAAAAGCGCACGACCGCCTATCACGAGGCGGGGCATACGGTGGTGGCCAAGCATGTGCCGCATGCGGATCCCGTGCACAAGGTCACGATCATTCCGCGCGGGCAGGCGCTTGGTGTGACGATGCAACTGCCTGAGGAGGATCGCTTCAACTACGATGTGGATTATCTCCACGATCAGATCGCGATCATGATGGGCGGGCGCATTGCGGAAGAACTCGTGCTTGGTCAGAAGACGACGGGCGCGGCCAACGACTTTGAGCGTGCCACGCAAACCGCGCGCAACATGGTGACGGTTTGGGGCATGTCGGAAAAGCTTGGGCCGCTCGTCTATGGTGAGCGCGACCATCAGCCGTTTTTGGGGCTGGAGCTTACGCGCCAGGCGCACCTTTCGCAGAAGACGATGGAGGCCATTGACGCCGAGGTGCGCCGCATCGTGGAGCACAACTACGAGCGCGCGAAGAAGATTCTGGAAGAGCACATGGACGAGCTGCACAACCTCGCGCAAGCGCTCATGAAATACGAAACGCTGGAAGAAGAAGAGATTGATCTTGCCATGGCGGGCAAGGAGATCCCGCGGCCGCCCGAGGGCGATGCAGGCGGCGGACCGAAGGGGAAGGACGCAAAGCGCGCAGGCGAGGAAGGATCGCAAGGCGTTGCCCCCGAGCCCGATGCCACCGTCTCCTAACGGACGCTGGTTTCGGCGCAAGGGCGAGGCGCCGTGGATCATGGGCGTGCTCAACTGCACGCCCGATTCGTTTTCGGATGGCGGGCGTTATGTGCAGCCGGAAAAAGCCGTCGCGCACGGGCTTGCACTTTGGCGCGCGGGGGCGGCGATCGTGGATGTGGGGGGCGAATCCACGCGCCCGGGGGCTGCGCCCGTGCCCGTGGAGGAGGAGCTTGCGCGCGTGATCCCCGTGGTGGAGGCGCTTGCGGCCCAAGGCGTGTTCGTCTCCATTGACACGCAAAAGCCTGAGGTCATGGCCAAGGCCGTAGAGGCAGGCGCGCGCATGATCAACGATGTGAATGCCCTGCGCGCGCCCGGGGCGCTGGAGGTTGCGGCATCCTGCGATGCCGATGTCGTGCTCATGCACATGCAGGGCACGCCGCAAACGATGCAGAAGAACCCGCATTACGACGATGTCGTGGATGAGGTCACGCGCTTTTTGGAGGCGCGCATGGAGACCTGCGTGCAGGCGGGCATTGAGGAGGCGCGCTTGATCGTGGATCCAGGCATCGGCTTCGGCAAGCGTTTGGAGCACAATCTCGCGCTCATCGCGCATCTGGATCGCATTCGCGCGCGCTTGGGAAGGCCGCTGCTTTTGGGAGTATCACGCAAGTCCATGCTCGGGATGCTTACGGACGCCCCCGTGCACGACCGCGAGTTTGAAACCGCGGCTGTGGATGCCATCGGCGTGTGGCTCGGCGCGGACGGCTTGCGCGTGCACGATGTGCGCGCGCAGGCGAAGGCGGCGCGGGTGGCCGCCGCGCTTGCCGATGCGCGTCGGGATTGACGCGCTGCGCTTCTTTTCTACGATGCCGCCCATGCACCATGCCCCAAAACCTTTGAGCTCCGCTGCCAGCGGTTCCTCGCAAGACGCGCTTGCACGCGCGCGCGGGCTTGTGCGCCGCGAGATGGAGGCCGTGGACGCCTGCATTCTCAAGCACTTGCAGTCCGATGTGGCGATGATCCCGGCCGTGGGGCGCTACATCGTGGAAGCAGGCGGCAAGCGCCTGCGTCCGCTCGTGCTGCTTTTGGCGGCGCGTCTTGTGGGCGGCGCGCCCACCGAGCGCCTGGCGCCGCTTGCCGCTGCGGTGGAGTTCATCCACACGGCAAGCCTTTTGCACGACGATGTCGTGGATGCGGCCGAGCTGCGCCGCGGCATGCCGTCTGCAAACGGCGTTTGGGGCGATCACGCAAGCGTTCTTGTGGGTGATTTTCTCTTTTCGCGCGCCTTTGAGCTGCTCGTCGCCGACGGCGATCCCGCGATCCTTGCGCGCATGGCGCGTGCCACGAACCGGCTTGCCGAGGGCGAGGTGTTGGAGCTTGCGAAAAGCTTTCATTGGCGCATGCGCGAGGAAGAATGCCTGGAGGTCATGGAGCGCAAAACGGCTGTGCTCTTTGAGGCCGCAGGTGCTGTGGGTGCGCTTGCCGCGGGGCACAAGGAGCTCGCCGATGCCTTGGCCTCTTATGGCGCTGCGCTGGGCATCGCGTTTCAGCTCGTGGATGATGCGCTGGACTACACGGCAAGCGCGCATGAGCTCGGCAAGCCTGTGTTGCACGATCTCGCCGAGGGCAAAATCACGATGCCGCTTGTGCTGGCGATGGAGGAAGACGAAGCGCTTGCGGCGCGCGTGCGCGAGATCGCGGCGCGTGGGCGGCTTTCTTCCGAAGAGGCCGAGTGGGTGGGCGCGCGCGTGCGCGCCGCCCGCGGCGTGCAAAAAACGCTTGCATTGGCTCAGAGATTTGCGCAGAAAGCTGAGCGCGCCTTGCCGGCCGGGGAGTCGCAAGCGCGCGCGGCGCTTGTGGCGCTGGCGCGCTTCGCCGTCAGCCGCTCGTTTTAGCCACAGGCGCGCGCACGGTATCCCAAGCCCAGCGCAAGGCCTGCTTGAGGCGCTTGCGGATGAAGTTGCATTTCACACACCCTGCGCCTGCGATCTGCGCGCGCACCTCGTAAGAAGGCCAAATCGTTTCGCGCCAGAAGTCCATGCGCGCGGCAAAGCCGGGCTGCATGCGCGCAAAGATGCGCTCGGCCAAAAACGGCGGCGTCTCATGCGCGAGCACGCGCGCAAGGAG
>WFOX01000087.1 GCA_015487905.1 Mariprofundales bacterium | reverse complement strand
TCAATCGCATAACCAGGCCGAATGATGCGCGCATCCTCAAGCCCCGGGATGGAGCGGATGAACTCCCATTGCACCTCAATCGGCAGCGAAGTGGAAAGCCCATTGGGATACACCTCGGCATGATCCCTTCCTTCCGGCTCCAAAAACACCTGATGGCTTGGCCGATCAGCGAAGCGCACGACCTTGTCCTCAATGCTCGGGCAATAGCGTGGCCCGCGCGCTTGGATCCTTCCACTATACATAGCCGAGCGATGCAGGTTGCGGCGGATGATCTCGTGCGTGCGCTCAGTCGTGCGCGCAATGGCGCAGGCGATTTGGTCTTGCAATACCTGCTCGTGAAGCTCCGAAAACGGAAAGGCGTCCGTTTCACCAGGATGCGTTTCCAACACATCCCAGCGGATCGTGCGCCCGTCCAGCCGCGGTGGTGTGCCCGTCTTCAAACGGCCGAGCCGAAACGCATGACGATAGAGGTCTTCTGCAAGCGACTTAGCCGGCGGCTCCCCTGCGCGCCCTGCTGGAATCGTGCGCTCGCCTAGATGGATCACGCCATCCAAAAAAGTGCCGGTCGTGATGACGACGGCGCGCGCCTCATGCAACACGCCTGTGGCATCCACGACACCTGCGGCACGCCCTTGGCCGTCCAGCACAAGCGAAGCAACCTCCCCTTGATAGAGCTCAATGCGGGGATGCTGATCCAGCAAGGCGCGCATGTGCATGTGGTAGAGCCTACGATCGCATTGGGCGCGCGTGGCCTGCACGGCCGGGCCTTTGCGGCGGTTCAAGGTGCGATAGTGCAGCGCGGCGCGATCGGCGACGATACCCATGACGCCGCCCATCGCATCCACTTCGCGCACGAGGTGCCCCTTGCCTACGCCGCCGATGGCGGGGTTGCAGGACATCTTTGCAATGGTGTCCAAGCTTTGGGTGATCAAGCGCACGCGCGCGCCGCGGCGCGCGGCCGCATGCGCAGCCTCGCAACCCGCATGGCCTGCGCCGACGACGATCACATCCACAGGCTTGGGATGTTTCACATGAAACCTTGCGCGCATCGCCATAAGGATAAAAGAAAACGCGGACGCGCCCAAGCGCGTCCGCGCACGAACAAGTTCCGCCTACTCGCCGCGCATCTCTTTTGCACGCGCAATCAAGCTGCGGATGATCGGCGTGAGAATAAGCTCCATGGCAAGGATCATCTTGCCGCCCGGCACCACGATCGTGTTCGGACGCGACATGAATGAGTCCTTGAGCATCGCAAGCAGGTAGGGGAAATCCACCTCCCATTTCTTCGGCTCGCGGAAACGGATGACGACAAGCGATTCATCCGGCGTGGGCACATCCCGGGCGATGAAAGGATTGGAGGTATCCACAAGCGGCACGCGCTGGAAGTTGATGTCCGTAATGGAAAACTGAGGCGTGATGTAGTGCACATAGTCGTGCATGCGCAGCAAGATGTTTTCCACGACGGCCTCGGTGGAATAACCGCGCAGGTTCGTGTCGCGGTGGATCTTCTGAATCCATTCCAGATTCACGACCGGCGTGATGCCGATGGCGAGATCCACATACGGACGCGCTTCCTCAATGCAACCGTGCAGCCCCTCGTAAACCAACAAGTCCGTGCCTTCGCCGACCTCTTCCCATTCCGTAAAGCGGCCTGGCTCCACGCCATAGCGCTTGGCTTCTTCTTCGTCATGAACATAATGCCGCGCCAACCCGCGCCCTTTCTCCCCATAGCTTTTGAAAAGTTCAACGAGCTTATCAAACAGGTTCGCATCGGGGGAAAAATGAGACAAACGCTTTCCTTGCGCTGCGTATTCCTTTGCTTTTTCCCGAAACTCGTAGCGATCGTATTTGTGGAAACAATCGCCTTCCACGAAGGCTGCGCGAATACCTTCTCTGCGGAAGATGTGTTCAAGCGCCGTTTTCGTCGTGCTGGTGCCTGCTCCCGAAGACCCCGTAATCGCAATCACCGGATGCTTGGCGGACATTTCACTCCTCCTTGCAAGATCTGGAACGCGCAAGGATGCAAACGAAAACCTTCTCCCGCAAGCCTTTAGCCTTGCGCCTCGCGCTCCAACGCACGCGTGGCCTTTTCAATGCGCTGCTTAATCTCGGCAAGAAGCGCTTCCTTTTTCTCACTTAGGACACGCTCTTTGGGAATCTCTCCGATCACCTCTATCAATGCACGGCCCGGATACTTGCGCAAGCCACCTCTTGGCCAGATGTGCCCTGTGGCCACCGCCACCAACACGATCGGCACTCTTGCTTCGCGCGCAAGCAACACCCCACTTGCCTGGTAGCGACCTTCCTTTCCCACCGGCACGCGCGTGCCTTCCGGGAAGATTACGACCCATCTTCCCTTGCGAAGAAACTCTTTCCCCTTGCGGATCACTTGGGCAAGGGCCTTGCGGGGATGCTTGCGATTGATGGCGATCGCGTCCGCCGCCCAGAGCGCCCAGCCGAAGAGCGGGATCCAAAGAAGCTCGCGTTTGAGCACCCACACGAAAGGGGGGCCAAGAAGCGGCATCACAATCGTTTCCAAGGCGGACTGATGCTTGGCAAGCACGACACAAGGCGTGGAGGGAAGCCGATCTTGTCCGCGGATCTCCACCTTCGCACCCACGATTGCGCGCAAAAGGGCGATGGTGCCGCGGCTCCAAAGCCGGGCCAAAGGCCAACTCCACCTCCAACCCAACGAGCGCAGAAGAAGAAATCCAAACGAACAAAGCCCAGTCCAACATGCGAATGCGGCGGAAAATATCACGCTGCGGAAAAGAATCATGAGGAAAGAAGATGTTCCACGAAGGCGCGCAGATTGATGTAGAGCGGAACCGCGGGTTGGGCTGCGCGTGCCTTGCGCCACTCATAGGCCGCATCTTTGTAGCCTGTGGCCACCAGCACGCCGCGCACGCCTGCTGCGGCGGCGGCCTCTATGTCTCGGGCGGAATCGCCAACGATCAGCGCGTCTTTCGGAGCGACGTTTGCGCGCGCAAGCAATGTTTGAATGAGCCCCGGCTTTGGCTTGCGGCAAGCGCATCCTTCCTGAGGCGCATGCACACAATAGGCCCAATCGTCAATGTGGCCGCCTGCTTCTTTCACGAGCGCAAGCAGCCGCGCATGGATGCGCTCAAGCTGCTCTTCGGAAATCCATCCCCTTCCTACCGCGGATTGATTGCTTGCGATCGCCACGCGCACGCCCCTTTGCGTAAGCGCAGCGATTGCGGCAAGCGAACCCGGAATCGGCACAAGATCCTCAGGGCGAAGGATGTATTGCGGCGTGTCAAAGTTGATCACGCCGTCGCGATCCAGAATCACAAGCTTCGGAAGCGACATGGCGCGGCAACCTACGGGCATGCCCGCAAAAAAAGAAGGCCTCCCGCAAGGGGAGGCCGCTTATGCAGGGGAGGGAAGGCTTAGCCGATGAAGCCGAAGATCGGGAAGTGGGCGCTGGCGGCCATGAAGAACAGCATCGGGATGGAAAGAATCACATTCGTGCGGCTTGCGATCAGCGCGCGCTTTGCGGCCGCTGCTTTTTCATCCGCGCTTGCTTCTACGATCCCAAGAACCTTCTTCTGGGCAGGCCAAATGATGAACCAAACATTGAACCACATGATGATGGCGAGCGCAGCACCGATCATGATGTCAATGCTCACACGCCCTTCCTTGATGAGGCCCGCCAAAAGGATGAGGCCGAAAATGAGCGTGAACATCGCGCCCCAGCGGAACCACCAAAGCGCGCGGCGCACAAGCCCGCCTTCCTTGAATAGATCCGCCTTTGTGTCCGCTGAGACCGACGCAAAGGCCGGCGTTTGCACGAAGTTGAAATAGTAAAGCAATCCGATCCATGTGATACCCGCCAAGAAGTGGCCCCAGCGCGCAAGCGCGGCAATCACCTCGCTTGCCGCCAGGCCTTGGCCTGCGACTTGACCCGCTGCAATGAACAGCAGCGCAAGCACGAATCCCGCCGTGATCGTCTTGCGATGGTCTTGAAAGATGCCCATGGAGTGCCTCCTCCTTCCGAATTGGATTCCTGATTGGAAATGTAGGTCTTTTTGCGTGGGCGTCAAGTGTTGGCTTGGCGGAGCACATGCGCAAGGATGGCGCCGATGACGGCCACGGAGTGGATTTGGGCGCAGACTTCGGCGGCGCTGCGGGAGGCCATCGGCGCCAGCGCCTTTGATGCGTGGATCCGGCCGCTTGCAGCAAAGGTGGAAAGAGGGCGGCTCGTGCTTGCTGCGCCAAGCGGATTTTTCTTGCAGGAGCTTCGCGCGCGCTTTGAACCCGCGATTCGCGAAGCGCTTGCGCGCGTAGCGGACGAGGAGTTGCAGCTTGAATTCCGCGTGGATCCCAAGCTTGCTGAGAAAGCGCAAAAGGAAGAAGAGGCCGCGCAAAGCTGGCCAGGGCGCGTGGACGGCCACATTGACCCGCGCCTGAGCTTTGAAAACTTCGTCGTCGGCGAGGGCAACCGGTTTTGCCATGCGGCTTGTGAGGCCGTATCCAAAAATCCGGGGACGGCCTACAATCCGCTTTACATCTATGGCGGCGTGGGGCTTGGCAAAACCCATCTTCTCAATGCCGTGGCGCTAAGGATTGTGCAGACAAAGCCCTTGCGCGTGGTCTATCGCACCGGCGAGGCCTTCACAAACGAGCTCATTGAGGCTATTCGCGGGCAGAGCGTGGAATCGTTCCGGGAGCGCTATCGGCAAGTGGATGTGCTCATCGTGGACGATATCCAGTTCATTGAGGGGAAAGAGCGCACGCAAGAAGAGTTCTTTCACACCTTCAACGAGCTGCGCACGGCCGGAAAGCAGATCGTGCTTGCCTCGGATCGCAGCCCTACGGAGTTTCGTGCCATCGCCGAGCGGCTTCGCTCGCGCTTCAACAGCGGCTTGGTGGCGGACATTCAACCACCGGATTACGAAACGCGGCTTGCCATCTTGCACTGCAAGGCGCGCATTGCCGAGGTGGAGCTTCCGCAGGAGGTGGCCGAGCTCATCGCCTCGCGCATCACGAGCAATGTGCGCGAGATGGAGGGCGCGCTTACGCGGCTTACAGCGCACGCCACGCTTACGGGAGAGCCGATCACATTGGAGATCGCGAGACGCGTATTGCGCGATATGCTCAAAGAGCGGGAAAAGCCCATCACGACCGAAGAAATCCAAAAGGCTGTTGCGGATTTTTATGGCGTGCATGTGCGCGAGATGCGCTCGGGAAAGCGCGCGCGCGCGGTCGCGTTTCCAAGACAAATCGCGATGTATCTCGCCAAACGCCTCACCACGCTTTCGCTTCCCGAGATCGGGCAGGAATTCGGCGGCCGCCACCACACGACCGTGCTGCACGCCGTGCAAAAGGTGGAGGCGATGCGCCAAGAGGATCCTGAGCTGGATGAGGATTTGCGCCGCCTTGAAGCGCGTCTGCGAAGGTAGTGAAAAGCTCGTGCAGGGGCTGTGGGTGGAATGTGGATATACTAAGGCGCTTTGCAAGCACGGCTTCGTTCATCCACATCCTGCACATGTTATGCACATGCCCATGCACAGCCGTCGCCCTTGGAAAAGCGAAGGAATTTCCGTAGGTTGCGCACATATTCCTGCTTGTGCACATGCCTGATGATGAGGGTGGAGGTTTTCTATGCGCTTTCAAGTCACCACCTCTAGAGAAGCCCTATTCCGAGCCGTATCCGAAGTGCAAGGCCTGGCTGAACGGCGCAGCACCAATCCCATTCTCTCGCACCTTTTGCTCAAGGTGGAAAACAGTGCGCTTGTTGTGATCGCCAACAACTTGGAGACGGAAATCCGCGTGCGCGTGGATGCCGAAAGCATGGAAGAAGGAGCCGCCACTGCGCACGCCAAGAAGCTGCACGATCTCTTGCGTGAGCTTACGGATGCCGAGCGCGTCACATTGGAGGCGGAAGACGGTTTTGTGTCCATGCGCAGCGAACGCACGCGTGTGCGCTTGGCAAGTCTTTCTTCCGAGGAGTATCCGTCGCTTGCTGAAGAGGAGGCGGACGCCGAGGTCGTGTGCCAAGGAAGCGAGCTTGCCGAGCGCATCGCAGCCACGATGTATGCAGCTTCTCAAGACGAAACGCGCCGGTATCTAACGGGTGTGCTTTTTGAAGCCCGCGAGCACGGGCTACGGCTTGTGGCCACGGATGGGCATCGCCTGGCTTGGAATGAGCTTACGGGCACGGTGCAAGGAGCGGGAAGAAAGAGCCTTGTTCCGCGCAGAGCCGTGCAGGAGATCCGCAGAATCGCCGCGGCCGCAGAAGACGAGGTGCAGCTCTTTCTCGGCGAGCGCCAGCTTAAAGTGCAGGCGGGAAATGCCACTTTGCTCACGCGCCTTGTGGATGCGGCGTTTCCGGACTATGAATCCGTCGTGCCCAAGGGCCATGCGCGTAAGTTCCATGTGGAAAAAGATGAGATGGAACGGCTGCTTCGCCGCGCGATGGTGATCGCGGATGAGTTCCCGCATCCTGTGGAACTCGCGCTCGGCGAGCGCGGCTTGGATCTCGTCGCGCGCAATGTGGAAAACGAGGAGGCTCAGCTTCATGCCGAGGGAAGGTATGAAGGAGAACCGGTGCGGCTTGGCTTCAATGCTAGGTATCTCAAAGAGGCCGTGGATGCCGTGCGCGCGGAGCACATTCGCATGGAGGTAGGAGAAGGGGATGCCCCTGCGTTGATCCTGCCGGATGAGGAGCAAGGCACGATCTCGGAAATCCATGTGGTCATGCCGATGAAGATTTGAACGCGATCACGCTCCGCTTTCGTTCGCTTGAGATTGAAAACTTTCGCCGGTGGGCGCGGTTTTCCTGCGCGATTCCTGAAAGCGGGGCTTGGTTTATCGGCGAAAACGCTGTGGGGAAAACGAGCATTCTTGAGGCTGTGTGCGTGGTTTCTCAAGGAAAAGGTCTGCGTCGCGGGCGCAGGCTTCCGCTTACGAAAAAAGGTGCCTCTGGTTTTTTTATCCGTGCCGTAGCTCAGCGTTTCGGGCCGTTTGTGCTGGAAGCAAGAGGGAACGAGAAAGAGGTCGTTTTGTTTCTTCAAGGATCGCGGGTGCGCACGCGCAAGGAGCTGCGCGAGTTCGTTCCGATTGTCGTGGATTCGCCGCACGGAAGCGATCTCGTGCAAGGCGCCGATGCCGAGCGCAGGCGTTGGTTGGACGCGCTGCTTGCCGTTTGCATGCCTTCTTTTTTTGAAGCCCGGGCGAGGTATTTGCGGGCGCTTTTGCAGCGGGCGCGCGCATTGCGCGCAGGAAAAAGGGAGGAGGCGCAGGCATGGGGGGATGTGCTATTGGAGGAAGGAGAGAGGTGGCATACAGGGCGTCGTTTGCTTGTGGAGCGAATCAATGCCGCACTTCGTGAAGAAGAGGATTGGGCGGGATCCGTGCGGCTTTATGGAGATGAAAGGGAGGAGCGGGCGTTTCGCAGGGAGATGAGGCGCGCGCTTTCTCAAGATGCGACCCTGCTTTGCTATGGGCCGCATCTTGAAGGCGTGCGTGTGAAGAGAAACGATGTGGATGCGAGGATCGCGGCCTCGCGCGGTGAGCAGCGGCTGTGCGCGATCGCGCTTCGTCTGGCAGAATCGCGACTTCTTATGGATGCGCGAGCGGTCGTTCCTGTGCTTCTTCTGGACGATGCCACGGAGGCACTGGATTCCAAGCGAAGGGATGCGCTCGTTGAGCGGCTGCTGCGCTATCCGGGGCAGGTGTTGGCCACAGCCCAAGCAGTTCCTTCGCCTAAGGTGCCTGTGCAGGAGGTTGAAAGGGAATGAGCGCCAAAAAGGAAAGCTATGGAGCGGAAAGCATCAAGGTGCTGCGCGGCTTGGAGGCCGTGCGCAAGCGGCCTGGCATGTATATCGGCGATACCGACGATGGCACAGGCCTGCATCACATGGTCTTTGAGGTCGTGGACAATGCCGTGGATGAGGCGTTGGCCGGCTATTGCGATCGCATTGAGGTGATCTTGCACGCGGATGAGTCGGTGACCGTGCGCGACAATGGGCGTGGGATCCCTGTGGAGATCCATCCTGAGGAGGGACGCTCGGCGGCCGAGGTCATCATGACCACACTGCACGCAGGCGGCAAGTTTGATGACAACGCCTACAAGGTTTCAGGCGGGTTGCATGGTGTGGGCGTTTCTGTCGTCAATGCGCTGTCCGAATGGCTGGAGTTGCGCATCCGTCGCAGCGGTAAGCTTTGGTATCAACGCTATCGGATGGGTGAGCCGGAGGCGCCGATTCAAGCAGTCGGCAATGCAGAAGATACGGGAACGGAGATTCGTTTTCGCCCGAGCTTGGAGATCTTTTCTCATCGGAACTTCCACTACGAAACCCTAGCCACACGCTTCAAGGAGCTTGCGTTTCTCAACCGCGGGCTTGCGATCGTGCTCATAGATGAGCGCAGCGGAAAGCGCGAAGAGTTCTGCTATGAGGGTGGCATCAAGGAGTTCGTGCGCCATCTCAATGCTTCGCGCACGCCACTGCATCCCGAGCCGATTGAAATCCGCAGCAAGCGCGATCGCATCGTGGTGGAGCTCGCGATGCAATGGACGGATGGCTACCAAGAGCATGTGTTTTGTTTTACGAACAACATCCCGCAGCGCGACGGCGGCACCCATCTTGCAGGTCTTCGCACAGCGCTTACGCGCACGATCAACCAATATGCGCAGCGCGAGGGGCTGCTTGCACGTGAAAAGGTATCGCTCACGGGCGAGGACTGTCGCGAAGGCCTCGTGGCTGTGCTCTCGGTCAAGGTGCCCGATCCCAAGTTTTCTTCGCAAACCAAGGAAAAGCTTGTATCCAGCGAGGTCAAGCCTGTTGTGGAGAGTGTGGTCTCCGATGGGCTTTCCTCGTGGCTGGAAGAGCATCCCAAAGAGGCGCGTGCCATCGTGGGAAAGGCGATTCAGGCCGCGCGGGCGCGCGAGGCGGCGCGCAAGGCAAGAGAGCTTACGCGCCGCAAGGGTGCGTTGGAGGCGGCAAGCCTCCCCGGCAAGCTTGCCGATTGCCAAGAGCGCGATCCAGCTAAGGCCGAGCTGTTTCTCGTGGAAGGCGACTCGGCGGGGGGATCCGCCAAGCAAGCGCGCGACCGGCGCACCCAGGCCGTGCTTCCTTTGCGCGGCAAGATCCTCAATGTGGAAAAAGCCCGTTTTGATAAGATGTTGGCAAGCCAAGAAATCACGACCATCGCCACGGCTTTGGGCGCGGGTGTGCAGGATCGTGGCTTTGACCTTGCTAGGCTTCGCTATCATCGCGTGATCATCATGACCGATGCGGATGTGGATGGCGCGCACATTCTCACGCTTTTGCTCACCTTTTTTTACCGCCAGATGCCTGAACTCATTGAACGGGGATTTCTCTACATCGCGCAACCGCCCTTGTATCGCGTCGCCCGCGGCAAGCAGGTGCGCTATTTGCGCAACGATGACGAACTTTTTGCATTTCTCGCCGAAGCAGGTGCCCAAGGGCGGAAATTGCGGACGAAAAACGGAGAGTTGGAAGGGGATATGCTTGTGCGGCTTGCGAAACAAGCGCATGAGCTTGGGCGCAAGCTTGCGCGCTTGGGCGCGAGGATGGACGCAAGGCTGCTTCCGATTCTTTTGGAGATGGAAGAGGCGAGGATCGCCACGCTTCGCGAGCGCGCGCGGTTGCAGTCTTTGGCGGAGAAGGTCGCGCAAGTGTTTGCGCGCCAAGCGCGTCCCGATGAGGCGCTTTCCTGGGAAGTCGTGGAAGATGAGTTGCATGGCAAATTCGCGCTAAGATTTACGCGCCGCGAACGCGGGCAAAGCCGCACAGGGTTCTTTGATCAGGCGCTTATGGAAATGCCGGAGTGGGAAGGTGCGCGCGCGCTTTGGCGTGCGCTTATGGAAAAGCTCGGGGAGCGCGCCGTGCTTACGGACGGACGAGGGCATGAGGTGGCCGTGGATTCGCCGTGGGCGTTTTATCGCGCGCTGGAAGAGGAAGGGAGAAAGGGACTTACGATTCAACGCTACAAAGGCCTGGGCGAGATGAATCCCGAGCAGCTTTGGGAAACGACGATGGACCCCGCGCGGCGCACGCTGTTGCGCGTGACGATTGAGGATGCCGTGGCTGCGGACGAGACCTTCTCCATGCTCATGGGCGATGCCGTGGAGCCGCGCCGCCGATTTATTCAAGAAAACGCGC
>WFOX01000086.1 GCA_015487905.1 Mariprofundales bacterium | reverse complement strand
GCGCGCCATCTCCACGAGATCCACGCCGTATTTCTTGAGCGCCTCGTATTGCGCTTCAGGCGCATCCGAGGTCACGCGCTGGTGCCCGCGCACCTTCTGCAACGCCTGCATGAAGCGCTCGCGCGTAAGCCCCAGCTCCTGCAAGATGCGTCCGGCATCGGTGCTCGGGCCTTCCTCAATGAAGGCGAGCATGAGGTGCTCCACCGAGAGGTATTCGTCGCCGAGCGCCTTCATCTCCTCTTCGGCGCGCGCGAAAAGCCTGTGCAGGCGCTGCGTGATGTAGATCTTGCCCGCTTCCGTTGCCGCACCATGCACCTTCGGGCGCCGGGCCAATGCTTGCTCTAGGCGCGCTTTCACAAGCTGCGGTGAGAGCTCCGCCGCTTCCAAAAAGCGCGGCGCAAGCCCGTCTTCCTGCTCCAAAAGCTCCAAAAGCAGGTGCTCGCCATCCACTTCTTGATGGGCGAGCCTGGCTGCGCGCGCCTGCGCAGCCATGAGCGCCTCGCGCACCTTTTGCGTCATGCGTTCCGGATTCATCGTCCAACCTCCGCTTTGATCGTCTTCGTTTTCCGTGTGGGGATGCATGCGCCTTCTTCCAACCCCCATGCGCATGGGAGGGGGGGGTTGCCGCGGCCGCGTGTTTCGCGCAAAGTCGCGGGCATGCGTTGTCCTTCCTGCGGCATGCCGAACGAGCCGCATGCGCGCGTGTGTGCGGGCTGCGGCGCCGAGCTTGGTGAGGCGCGCACGTCCTCGCTTGGGCGGCTTGGGCCTTATCGCTTTTTGGAAAAGCTCGGCGAGGGCGGCATGGGCGTGGTGTATCGCGCGCTGGATGAACGCCTTGGGCGCGAGGTGGCGGTCAAGGTGTTGCATCCTGCGCTCGTGCGCGATGCGTCCTTGCGCGAGCGTTTTCGGCGCGAGGCCCAAGTGCATGCGAAGATCATCCATCCGAATGTCGTCACCTTGCTCACCGTCTATGAGGAAGGCGAGGCGATGGCGCTCGTGATGGAGTATGTGCGCGGGCGCAACCTCAAAAGCTGGATGCGCGTGCACAGGCCGGGGCTATTGCAGGTGTTGGAGCTTGCCGACGGGATGCTTGCCGGGCTTGCGGCTGCCCATGCGCTTGGCGTGGTGCATCGCGACTTCAAGCCCGCCAATGTGCTCGTCACCGATGAGGGCGTTGTGAAGATCATGGACTTCGGGCTTGCCAAGCCGATGACGCGCGTGGAAGGCGATCTTACGCATGCGGGCGCGATCGTGGGCTCGTTTCGCTACATGGCGCCTGAGCAAATCCAGGGCGAGCCTGTGGATGCGCGCACGGATCTGTATGCGTTTGGGATCGTCTTGTATGAGATGTGCACGGGCACGGTGCCGTTTGACGCCAAGGGGCGGGGATCGGAGTTCGCGATCATGGAAAAGCAGGTGCGCGAGCCGCCCGAGCCGCCTTCGCGCCGCAATCCCGCGATTCCGGCTGCACTGGAAAGCCTCATTTTGAGCCTGCTTGCCAAGCGGCCTGAGGATCGTCCGGCAAGCGCCGAGGATGTGCGCAGAACCTTGCGCCGCATTCAACACATGATCGCGCAGCGCGAGATCGCGCAAGCGCGCGCGCACCTGCCGCCGCCCGATCACGAACCCAGCAATTGGGAAATCTTCGTGGGACTCATCAAGGCGTTTGCGCGCAAGCTCGGCTGGCGCGGGAGGGACGCGGACAGCTCGGCTTGAACGAGATCGCGGAGCTTGTCATTGCGCGGGTTGTGCCG
The DNA here is from genome assembly GCA_015487905.1 of Mariprofundales bacterium. Taxonomy (GTDB): domain Bacteria; phylum Pseudomonadota; class Zetaproteobacteria; order Mariprofundales; family S012-25; genus S012-25. The sequence continues at coordinate 2,255 of WFOX01000086.1, read as the reverse complement.
CGCGGGGATGGGTTTGCGCATTGGCGCGGCCGCGCCGTGTTCGTGCCCAACACCGCGCCCGGCGATCATGTGCGCGTGCGCATAGAAGGGGTGCGCCGCGGCGTGCTGCGCGCGCGCGTGCTTGCGTTTCTTGCGCGCGGGAAGGTGGGTGCGGAGCCGTTTTGCCCGCATGCGGCATCCTGCGGCGGCTGCGCGTTGCAATGGATCGCGCGAAAGTATTGGCCGTTTTTGAAGGCCTCGTGGGTGGAGGCTGCGTTTCGGCCGTTTTTGCAGGCAGGCGCGCGCTGGCGGGGCGTTGCGATTCCCACAGGCCCACGCCGTCGGGTCGTTTGGCACGGGAATGGGCGGCATCTCGGCTTTTTCGGCCGCGGCTCGCATCGGCTCGTCGTTCCTGAGCCTTGTCCCGTGGTGGAGCCGAGGTTGAGCGCATTTCGTGCGGCGGCCGAGGCGCGCGGATGGGCACAAGCGCGCAGCGTTCAAGCCGTGGCATTGCAGGATGGCGTATATCTCGTTGGCGATGCGAAGGGGCTTGCGCCCGTGCAAGGCGCGTCGTGCTGGGCGGGAAGGCCGCTGCGCGCGCTTGCGCATGCGCGCATGCTTGCTGTGGCGCTTCCCACCCCGCATGGCGAGATACGCGTGGAGGTGCCGCCGGGTGCGTTCGTGCAGGCCACGCGCCGCGGGCTTGCGACGATGGTGAAAACCATTTTGCGTTGGTGTGCGGGGGCAACGCGCGTGGGCGATCTCTATTGCGGCTTCGGCGCGCTTTCGTTGCCGCTTGCGGCCGCAGGCGCCGAGGTGGTGGGTGCCGATGCAGATCAGGCGGCGGTGGCCGCAGGGAACAAAACGGCGCGCAGGCTTGGCTTGCATGCGCGCTACTTTGCGATGGATCTCGCAAAGGCCCCGGATTTGCAGGCCTTTGCAGGCATGGATGTGCTCATCGTGGATCCGCCGCGCGCAGGCGCAAGGGGCGCCTTGCGAATGCTCGGGCGGCTCGTGCCGCAGAGGCTTGTGCTTGTGCATTGCGACATGGCGGCCGCGGCGCAGGACGCGCGCGTTGTGGCCTCGTGCGGCTATCGGTTGCGCGAGCTTGTGGCCTTGGATCTGTTTCCGGGTGCGGGCCATGTGGAGGCGCTGAGCCTTTGGGTGCTGGAGTAGCGCGCATCCCGCCGCAAGCCTTGTGCGCATGGGCGTGGTGGTCTTCTTTAGCGATTTCGGCTGGGCGGGGCCTTATGTGGGCCAAATGGAGGCCGCTGCGCTTGCCGTGGCGCCGCAAGTGCGCGTGGTGCATCTCATGCATGATGCGCCTGCATTTCGCGCCGATCTGGCGGCTTATCTGCTTGCGGCGGCGGCGCGGATGCTCCCTCGGGAATGGGTCGTGTGCGCGGTCGTGGATCCGGGGGTGGGAAGCGCCCGGCGCGCGCTTGCCGTGCGCACGCGCAAGCGATGGCTTGTGGGGCCGGACAACGGCCTGCTCGCGATCTTGGCGCGCCGCGAGGGGATAGAAGCCGTCTATGCGCTGGATGTGCCTTGCGAGGCGGCGCCCACCTTTCATGGCCGCGATGTGTTCGCGCCTGCGGCCGCGCAGCTTGCGTGCGGCATGTCCCCGACCATGCAGCGCGCATCCAGCATGCAAGGGGAGGAGATGCCCGAGGACTTGGCGCGCGTGGTCTATATAGACGGCTTTGGCAATCTCGTGCTCGGCGTGCGTGCCCAAGGGCCGATGGAGGTGCGCATCGGCAAGATGCGGCTTCCTTGGCGGCGCACCTTTGCGGAGGTGCCGCCTGGGGAGGCGCTTGCCTATTGCGGCTCGTTGGGGCTTGTGGAGATCGCCGTGCGCGAAGGAAGTGCGGCTGCGCGCTTCGGCCTTGGCCTTGGCGATGCGGTTGTGTGCAGGGCTTCCAATGCGGCGCAAGAACACCCATACAAGGCATGAAGAAGGATGCGGGAGGAACATGAGGTGACGACGAAGCGGGATTATTACGAAATCCTCGGCGTGCCGCGCGATGCGGATGAAAAGACGATCAAGCGCGCCTATCGGCGCCTGGCGATGAAGTATCATCCCGATCGCAATCCGAACGATCCCGAGGCCGAAGAGAAGTTCAAGGAGATCACCGAGGCCTATGAGGTGCTCTCCGATCCCGAAAAGCGCAAGCGCTATGACCAGTTCGGCCATGCGGGCGTGGATGAGCAGATGCGCGACTTTTGGACGCGCGGCGGCTTTGAGCAATCGCATGCGTTTCAGGACTTCGCCGATC
>WFOX01000085.1 GCA_015487905.1 Mariprofundales bacterium | reverse complement strand
CGCAAGCTTGTGTTCCTCGGGCGTGTCCGGATGGACGACCACCTGCACGATGCCTGAGCGATCCCAGAGATCCAGAAAGACGACGCCGCCGTGGTCGCGCGTCGTGGCCACCCAGCCGCAGACGCGCACCGTGCGCCCGACATCGTCTTTGCCAAGCGAGCCACACCACGAACGCGCCGGTTTCACCGCCTTCTCCTTTGCGCCGAAATGGGGCCGCGAGCCTAGCGCGCGCATGCGTCCTCCGCGATCCCAAGCTTGAAAATCCGGAACGCACCGAAACAACCCGCTACAAACAATAGGACGGAAGAAGGAGGGATGATGCGGGCATTGTATCTCGTGGCCTATGACATTGCTGATCCCAAGCGCTTGCGCCGCGTGCATGCGCTTGCAAAGGCGCATGCCTATGGCGGACAGAAGTCGGTGCTGGAGTGCTGGCTTACCGATGCCGAGCGCGTGCAGCTTTTGGAGAAACTGGCGCGCACGATCCGCGCCGAAGAAGACCGCCTCTTCCTGCTGCGGTTGGATCGCGCCGCGCGGGTGCGCACCTTGGGCCTCGCCGTGCCACCCGCCGATCCCTGCTTTTTCTACCACGGCTAAAAGGAGGGGCGATGGAAACGATCGTGATTGACCGCAAAGGCGCGCGGCTTTCGTTGGACGATCGGCGCTTGCGCGTGGATTTCCCCGATGAAGCGCGTCCATGGTTCGCGCCGCTTGCCGCCATTGAGCGGCTCGTGATCACGGCGCGTGCGGAGCTTGCCACGAATCTGCTCGCTGCGCTCGGCGCGCAGGGCGCAAGCGTGATCGTGCTCTCACCGCGCGATCATCGGCGCACGGCCTTGTTCTTGCCGCCCGCAGGCAAGGATGCCGGCGCGCGCTTGGCCCAGGCCAAGGCCTTGCTTTCGCCCGCGTTTCGGCTGCGCTGCACCAAGCGCATCGTGCGCGCCAAGCTCGCGATGCAAATGCGCACCCTCACCCGCTGCGGCCACGGCGCATCTGCACGCGCAGCCCGGCGCAGCCTCGCCCGCGCGCGCACGCTGCTCGGTGCGGCCGCGACGATGGATGCATTGCGCGCCTTGGAAGGCGGCGCCACGCGCGCCTACTTCGCCGCGCTCGCCGAGGCCTTTCCGCCCCAGCTCGGCTTTTCGGGGCGCAACCGCCGCCCGCCGCGCGATCCCGTCAACGCCGTGCTCTCGCTCGGCTATACGCTTTTGCACGCCGATGCCGTGCGCGCGATCCACATCGCGGCATTGGATCCCATGCTCGGCTTCTACCATGCGCCCGAGCACGGGCGCGAATCGCTCGCCTGCGACTTGATGGAGCCGCTGCGGCCTTTCGTGGATGCGTTCGTGCTCGCGCTGTTCCGCACCGGCACGCTGCGCAAAGAACACTTCGGCCGTCAGCAAGACGCCGTGCTGCTCGGCAAAACGGGCCGCGCCCGCTTCTACGCCGCCTGGGATGAGGCCGCGCGCCCCTGGCGAAGGCTGCTCGGCCGGCTTGCCCAGCGCTTCAAACGCCTGCTGCAAGAGGAGGCGGGATGCTGAATCCACGCGCACTGTATCTCGGCCCGCATGCCGCCGTGCAGTTGGATGTCGGCCCAAGCCTTGTGATCACGGAGCCGGGGCGCGCGCCTGCGCGCGTGCCGCTTGCCGGCATTGCGCGCGCCGTCATCCACCATCGCGCGCAGGTGCCGCTTGGGGTGCTCACGCTGCTTGCCGCAGCAGGCGTTCCCGTCGTGCTCGCAGGCGGAGGCATGGAGCCGCTTGCGCTGTGCGTCGGCGCGCGCCGCGCATCCGGCGGTGCATGGGAGGCGCGCCTCACCAAGCTTTGGGCGCACGAACGCTGGCGCGAGCGCTACGAAAACTGGCTTGCCGCACAGCAGCGGCTTGCTGTGCGCAGCGCGCTTGCGCGCCTTGGCGCCCCGCAACACGACCTTCGCCCGCAAACCGCGCAGGCGCTGCTCGCAGCCCCGCTTGCATGGGCGGGCGTGGAGGACTGGCTGCGCGCACGCACGGAAAAGGCTTGGCGCGCCTGCATCACGGCCTGGCTCGTCCAGCGCCTTGCGTGGGAGGGACTCCAAGCGGATCTGCTGGATCGGCCTGAAATCGGCTGGCACTTCTTGCACGATCTCGTGGATCTTCTGCTTTGGGACATGCGGCTTTACGCAGCACAAGAAGCCGAGCGCTGGGCCAAGTGCGCGCGCCGCCTTGGCAGCCCGCCCCAACAAGAGGCCTTTGCGCGGCTGCGCAAGGAATGGATCGCGGCCTTTGAACAGCGCCGCCCGCGATTGGACAAGCTGCTCGCAGCGCTGCTGCAACGCTT
>WFOX01000084.1 GCA_015487905.1 Mariprofundales bacterium | reverse complement strand
GCGGACGCCCCCACCGAGCCTGTGGCGCCAAGGATCACGACGCGGCGAGGCGCCATACGCTCCATCCCAACGGCAGCGCCAAGGCCAAGGCGTCCACGCGATCCCAAAGCCCGCCGTGGCCCGGCAGCCAATCCCCTGCGTCCTTGACGCCAGCGATGCGCTTCGCAGCCGAGATCGCCAAATCCCCCACCACTGCGGCCACCGCAAGCGCGAACGCCGCAACGAGCGCCTGCATCCAGCCTCCAAGTCCCCAATGCGCCCAAAGCCCCGCCGCCACCGCCGTGCCGGCCAGAAGCCCTGCCGCAAGCCCGCTTGTCGTTTTGCCCGGGCTAATCGCAGGCGCAAGGCGCGCGCCGCCAATCGCGCGGCCTGCGAAATAGGCCGCCGTATCCGCGGCCCACACGCCAAAGGCCGCGCCCACAAGCCAGCGCCTGCCGCTTGCCGTGGCGTGCAATGCCACCACGAGCACCGCAAACGCATTGGCAAGCCCCGCCATCCAAGCCTGGGCGAAGGCCAAGACAAGCGCGCCTTGCCCGCGCATCTCCGCAAGCGCAAGCGCAAGTGAACACGCCGCCCCGGCAAGCGCGGCCTCCGGCGGGGCCTGCACGATCCATGCCCCTGCGCACCCTGCGCCGACAAGTCCATGCAGCCACCAAAGCCGCAGACCCAAAAAGCGCGCGCCCTCAGCCCAAAGCATGCCGGCAAGCAGTGCGGTGGTCGCGGCAAAGGCCCTGCTGGGAAGCCATAGGAACCAAAGCGCCACGAGCACAAGCAACACGAGGGCTGTGGCCGTGCGCACGAGTGTTTCCTTCATCGGCGCACCTGCTCGCTGATGCGCCCAAAGCGCCGCTCGCGCGCGGCAAAGTCGGCAAGCGCTTGCTCAAACTCCGCGCGCGTAAAGTCCGGCCAAAGCGTGTCCGTAAAGTAAAGCTCCGCATAGGCCGCATCCCAAAGATGAAAGTTGGAGATGCGCAGCTCGCCGCCCGTGCGGATGATGAGATCCACAGGCGCCAGCTCGGCGCGCCAAAGAAAGCGCCGAAAGCGTTCAGGTGTGAGCTCCGCAATGCGCGCCTGCGGGTCCTCCGCAGCGAGCGCCCAAGCAAGCGCGCGCTTGACACCCTCCACGATCTCCTGCTGTCCGCCGTAGTTGAGGCAAAGCGCAAGCGTAATACGGCGGTTTTCCCGCGTGGCCGCGATCGCGCGTTGCAATGCGCGCCGCGCCCGCGCGGGCAAACGATCCACATCGCCGAGCGCAACCAGCCGCACGCCCTCTTTCTGCATCTCCGGGATCTCGCGCGGCAAAAGCTGCGCAAGCAAGGCCATCAGCCCGCGCACCTCCTCTTCGGGGCGCGCCCAGTTCTCGGTGGAAAACGCATAGAGCGAAATCTCGGCGATGCCTGCATCGGCCGCCCAGCGCACGATGTCGCGCGCGCGCGCGGCACCTTCGCGATGCCCCGCAAGCCGCGGCAGGCCCCGCGCCCGCGCCCAGCGCCCGTTGCCGTCCATGATCACGCCGAGGTGGCGGGGCCGTTTGGGTTGGGGCATCAGATGGACAGGATGTCTTGTTCCTTGTGGGCGACGAGTTCGTCCACCTTGGCGACGAAGCGATCCGTCGTCTTTTGGATCCGCTCAAGCTCCCTTCTCGCCTCGTCCTCGGAGATCTCGCCCTCCTTCTGGCGGCGCTTGACCTCCTCGTTGGCCTCGCGGCGGATGTTGCGAATCGCCACCTTCGCTTTTTCGCCAAGCTGATGGGCCTGCTTGACGAGCTCGCGCCGCCGATCTTCCGTAAGCTCAGGAAGCTTCAAGCGGATCACGGCGCCATCGTTGCTCGGGGTGAGCCCCAAGTCGGAAGCCAAAATCGCCTTTTCAATAGGCCCGATCATCTGCCGCTCCCAAGGCTGGATCACGAGCAGGCGCGGCTCCGGGGCGCTGATGCTCGCCACCTGTTTGAGCGGGACTTTCGCGCCGTAATACTCCACCTCAATCGTATCCAAAAGCGCCGGATGCGCGCGTCCGGCGCGGATACCCGCAAGCTCTTCGCGCAGCACGCGAATCGTCTTTTCCATGCGCTTTTCCAATGCCTCAGGCATCGCCCACCTCCTCAGCCACAAGCGTTCCCACAGGCTCGCCCGCAATCGCCCGCACCATCTCGCCAGGCTTCGTGACATTGAACACGATGATCGGCATGTTGTGATCGCGGCAAAGGCTTAGTGCTGTGGCGTCCATGACCTTCAAGCGCTTGGCCAGCGCCTCGCTGAACGAAAGCCGCGCATAGCGCTTCGCATGCGGATCGCGCAAGGGATCGGCCGAATACACGCCGTCCACCTTCGTGCCCTTGAAGACCGCATCGGCATTGATCTCCATCGCACGCAGGCTTGCCGCCGTATCCGTCGTGAAATAGGGATTGCCGGTGCCGGCCGCGAAGATCACGATGCGGCCCTTTTCCAAATGCCGCAGCGCACGCCGCCGAATATAAGGCTCGGCCACCTCTTTCACATGCAAGGCCGAAATCACGCGCACCACGCCGCCCTTGCGCTCAATCGCATCCTGCAAGGCGATCGCGTTCATGATCGTAGCAAGCATCCCCATGTAGTCGGCGCTTGCACGATCCATACCCGTTGCCGCGCCTTCTATGCCGCGAAAGATGTTGCCGCCGCCGATCACGACCGCAAGCTCCACGCCGAGCTTGCGCACGGCAAGCAACTCGTCAGCCAATCTCGCCAATACCTCGGGATCAATGCCGTAGCCTCGGGCGCCCATGAGCGCTTCGCCCGAAAGCTTGAGCAACACGCGCCGATAGCGGGGCCGCTCGCCCGCCGGATCGGCCAACTTAGCCTCCTTGGACCTGGGCGGCCACCTCCGCCGCGAAATCGCTCTGCTGCTTTTCAATCCCCTCCCCGAGCTGATAGCGCACAAAGCCGATCAACTCGGCGCCGCCGAGTAAATCGCGCACCTTCTTGTCCTCGTCAAACACGAAGCCCTGCTCCAGCAAGCAGTTCTCCTCGTAAAACTTGCGCAGGCGGCCCTCTACGATCTTCTCCACGATGTGCTCGGGCTTGCCCGTTGCGCGCGCTTGCTCGGCAAGCACCTCGCGCTCACGCGCAAGATCCTCTTCAGGCACATCCTCGCGCGCCCGATAGCGCGGATTCATGGCCGCCACATGCATCGCGATCTGATGCGCGGCCTCTTCATCTATCTCGCCTTGGAAAGCGACGAGCACGGCGATCTTGCCGCCCATGTGCACATAGCTTGCGACATGATCGCCCGTAAGCAGCGCAAAGCGCCGCACGCGCACATTTTCTCCGACCTTGGCGATCAGCTCCACGAGCGCTTCTTCCACCTTCTTGCCGGCCTCCCAAGGCGCGGCCAAAAGCGCGTCCAAATCCTGCGGCTTCGTCTGCAGCACGAGATCCAAAAGGCGCTCGGCGAAGTCGCGAAAGAGCTCGTTTTTGGCCACGAAGTCGGTCTCCGAGTTCACCTCCACGATCGCGCCAATACCCCCCTTGGACTTTGCAAGCGCCGCGCCCTCAGCCGCAACACGCCCCGCCTTTTTGCGCGCCGTGGCGATGCCTTTCTTGCGCAAGATATCTACGGCCTTTTCAAAGTCGCCTTCGGCCTCCACGAGCGCTTTTTTGCAATCCATCATCCCGGCGCCCGTCATCTCGCGCAACTTCTTCACATCCGCCGCCGTGATCGTCGCCATTTACGCTTCCTCCTTGCCCGTATCCTCGGCCGCCGCCTCCACCTCTTGCTCGGCAGCCACTTCCTCCGTTTCGGCCACAGGCTCCTCGCCCTCCGCCGCCGCTTGCAGCGACTGCGCGCCTTCAATCAACGCATCGGCCATCTTGCTGCAAAACAGCCGAATGGAGCGCACGGCGTCGTCGTTGCCCGGAATCGGATAGTCAATCGGCGTGGGATCGCAGTTCGTATCCACAAGCCCCACCACGGGAATGCGCAGCTTGTTCGCCTCCTTCACGGCGATGGCCTCATGCCCCACATCCACGACGAACAGCGCATCGGGAAGCTGCACCATGTCGCGCACACCGCCGAGCGCGCGCTCCAACTTGGCGAGCTTGCGTTCCAAAAGCAGCGCCTCCTTCTTCGTATAGCGCGCAAAAAGCCCTTCCTCCTTTTGCCGCTCCAACTCCTTCATGCGGCGAATGGAGGCCTGGATCGTGCGGAAGTTCGTGAGCATCCCGCCAAGCCAACGATGATTGACGTAAAACTGCCCTGCGCGCGTGGCCTCCTCCTTCACGATCTCGCGCGCTTGGCGCTTCGTGCCCACAAACAGCACGCGCCCGCCCGCAGCGGCAAGCTCACGCATGAAAAGATAGGCTTCATTCGCGTATTTGAGCGTTTTTTGCAGGTCAATGATGTGGATGCCGTTGCGCACGCCGTAAATAAACGGCTTCATCTTCGGATTCCAACGCCGCGTGCGATGGCCGAAGTGCACGCCGGCTTCCAAAAGCTGCTTCATGGCAAACTGCGACATGGCTCCTCCGTCGTTGATCCTTGGCCGCCTGGGGCACGCCTTCTTCGGCGCACGACGGATACAGGCGACCGTGGGTGTTTTCCCCGCGCTTTGCAGGGCCGGCGCTTTCTAGCGCGCCCACACATGCAAGACAAGCAAGGCTTGCGGGGATTTTTCGCGCCCGCAGAGATTTTGGCTTCTTGCTTGTCTGCGGAATGCGGCAAAGCTGGTGGCCAGGGACGGATTCGAACCGCCGACACGGGGATTTTCAGTCCCCTGCTCTACCAACTGAGCTACCTGGCCGCAGCGCGGGATTCTTGGAACGGCGGCGCCGATTGCAAGCGCAGCGTCAAAAGCCCGCGAAAACCCCCATCGGGCCAAGGTGTGTAGTGCGCAATGCGCGGGCCGAGCACGGCCACCACAGGCTCGCGCCAAAGCGGCGCATAGACGAAGTCCTCATGCATCTTGCGCGCGACCTTTTGATACAGCGCGCGCCGCTTTCTGGCATCCAGCGTGCGTTTCGCCTCCTCCAGCCATGCATCCACTTGCGGATTGCGGTAGCCGCCGCGATTGGCGCCCGCAGGCGGCACCATGGAGGAATGCAGAATCCAAAAATAGATCTCAGGATCGGCCACGCCCACCCACGAAAGCGAGTACACCGCAAAATCCCCGCTGCGGATGCGCGCATAAAAGGCGCCCCATTCCAAAGGCTCCAGCTTCACCGCCACGCCGATGCGTCGCCATGCGGCTTGCACGGCCTCAGCAAGTGCGATGCGCTCTAGATTCGTGCTCGTGCGATAGACAAGCCGAAAGCGCACGCCGTCCTTGCCGCGCGGCCATCCCGCCTCATCCAAAAGCCGCTCCGCCCGTTGCGGATCGTAAGGCACAGGCGGCACCTGCACGCCATCGGGGTGCTCTTGAGGAAGCACGGTCTCCGCAAGCTTGGGAAGCCCGCCGAAAAGCGCCTTTGCGATTGCGCGGCGCGGAATCGCCATCGCAAGCGCCTTGCGCACGCGCCGATCCGCAAGCGGCGGCTTGCGCAGATTGAAGCCGATGTAGGTGAAGGTGTTGGAAGGCGCGGCCACGACGCGCAAGCCCCGTCTGCGGAAAAACGGAAGCAAATAGGCCGGCACATCGCCTTGGATGAGGTCCAGCTCGCCGCGCGCAAGCTTGAGCGCCCTCGTTGTGGCATCGCGCACGACGAAAAACACAAGCCGCTTCGGGCCGCTACCCTGCACGCGCGCAAATACGATCTTGTCTTCGCCGAAGTGCACAAGCCGATACGGCCCGCAGCCGAGGGTCTTGCGCGCATGCGCGCCTTCTTGGGCAAGCTCGCGGGGCAAAATCCCAATGCCGAGCTTGCGCACAAGCCCAGGCTCGGGCTTGCGCAATCGCAGCATAAGCAGCCGCTTTCCGCGCACTTGCACCGCCTGCAGATTCCGAAAAAGCGCAAACAAGGGGCTTTTCGTCTTCGCATCCAAGATGGAGCGCAAGGTGGCCGCCACATCCTCTGCGCGCACCAAGCGCCCGTTGTGAAAGCGAAAGTCGGGACGCAGGCGCACCACAAGCGTGTAGGGATCCTGCCAATGCCATGAGGCGGCAAGCTCAGGCATAGGCGCAAAGCGCCGATCCATGCGCACGAGCGCGCAATGCATAAGCTCGGCAAGGCGCACGCTTGCAGCATCCAGCGCAAAGCGCGGATCCAAAGTCGCAGGAGCCGTGGCGATGCCGATGCGCACGGTATCCGGGGATGCCGCGCCTTGGGCGCTGCAACCGACCGCCACAAGCGCGCAGCCAAGCGCCAAGCCGCGCACGCAACTAGCGTTCCACGACGACGCGCGCATGCACGCGGCCTGAAGATGCGCGCTCCAAGCGCAAGGAAGCGGTATCCACGCCCGCCTCCCCAAGCGCCTTGATGAAGCGCACAAGCGCCAAAAACGGCGCATTGCGCAGCTCCAGCAAAAAGCGCGCGCGCTCACCAGGCTCCGGACGTAGGCGCACGAGCGCCTTTCGCAGGCCCGCACGGTTGAGCTCTTCCTCCACAAGCGGCAAAAGCGGCTTTTGCTGCGCAGGCTTGTGGCCGCGCGCGCGCACGCGCATGGCAAGCGCTTCCGCCTCGGCCGCTTGTCGCGCAAGCTCAGGCACGCGCGCAAGGAGTGCCGCGCGCGTTTGGGCAAGCGGCGTCCACACCAAGCGATCCCATGCCACCACAACGGCCAGCAAGGCCACCATTCCCAAAAGCACCTGCTCGCGCCGCGAGCGCGCCTGCCAAAGCTCCCGCGCCCTCGCCCAAAGCGCGCGCATCATCGCCCTGCCTCAAGCCGAATGCGAAAGCGCACCTTGCCCGCGCGCGCTTCGCTGTCCAACAGCTGCACGCCTTGCGGCCACGCTCGGCCAAGACGCGCGCGCAAGGCGGCAAGCGCCTCCAAGTTCGGCACGGTGCCCGCAAGCACCGCGCCTTCGCCCGCCTGAAACGAGAACATCTCTATCTGGGCGTCCTTGCGGGCGCGCGCGGCCGCAGCGAGCATCGCAAAGAGCTTCGCCGTGCTTGGGCTTTCCTTGCCGGCCGCGCGCCGCAGTTGCAAAAGCGGATCCACGATCGGCACGCCCGGCAGCGCCTTGCGCACGCTTTCTTGGATTTGCGCTTCATAAAGCGCCGCGCGCGCGCGCAAGAGATGCACCTCCCACATCCGCTCGGCGACAAATGTCGCAAACGCAAGCGCCGCGAAAGCCAACGCCGCGCGCCACTTGCGCGCATGGCGCGCCGTGTCCACTTGCCATCCCGGCACGGGAAGGCTTGTGGCGCCTGCGGCGACGGCCTTGCAGCGCGAGGCGAACGCATCCCCCCGCCGCTGGATCCACGAAGGCGCGTCTTCGCCCACGCAACCAAAGACGGGCATGCCCTCCTGCCATCCCATGCCCGCAAGTGCGCGCCTTGCCTCTTCCCAGCGCCGCGCTTGCGGGAAACAGCCCAGGCGCAAAGCGCCGCGCCAGAGTTTCCCGTCCCAAAAACCCACCCAAATGCCTTCGGGATCCTCGGCGATGACCCCCTGCGGCTCGTCATTCGCGCGCACGGCCGCCAGCACCGCAAGCGCGTCTATGCCAAGCGCAGCAAGCCCATGCGCCACGAGCCTTTGCCAAAGCCCCTCTTGGATGCCGAAGGCAAGCCCCACCAACTGCTCATCCGCGATGCGCGCATGCCAGCACCAGCGCCAACCCTCGGGCGCCATGCCGAGCTTTTCCTCGGCTTCCTCGGCGATGACCTCGGCATCCAGCGCTTGCGGGCGCATGCGCGGCAGCACCAGCGGCACGACCAACGACCACTCAATCGGAAGCCAACTGCGCACCACCTCGGCGCCTTCAGGCAGCACAGGAAGCCCCGCTTCATCCAAAGGGAGCTCCGCAAGCGCCCCGTCTTCGGCGCGCATCCACCAGCGCCCGCAAGGCGAGGCGATGAGCACCACGCGCGCCTTCATCCAAACGGCTCCACGCGCACGAGCACGAGCGTGGTGCCCGTGCGTTGCACGAGGTAGCGGTAGCTGGCCTCGCCAAGCCCATAGCGCGCGCGCACGCGCACGAAGAACCAATGCGAGTTCACCGAAAAGCGCGCGGGATTCGCACCGCGCGCCCAAGGCATGCTCAGCGCATCGGCCACGCGCCGAAACGGCCGCTCGGCAGCCCAGCGCTCGGCCTCGGCTTCGGAAAGCTGCGGAAAGAACGCGCGCACGACGATAAGCGGCGCCGTGTTGAGGTTGATCGGCCAAGGGGCGTTGCCGCGTCTAGGCAGCACGCACGCGACCTTTTGCAAGGCGGCGCGCACCTGCGGCGAAAACCCCGGAAGCAGCGCAAGCTCGCGCATGCGATCCAAGGGGCCGTTTTTGGCGTGCAGCCCGCGCGCAAGATAGGAGGCCTCTTCCGCACCGCCGGGACCGAAGGGCACATCATCCGCATCCATCCAATCCACGAGCGCATCCACGAGGCTGGGATTCAAATCCAGCAAGCGGAACAGGCGCTTCACGACCTTGACCTCGGCAAGCCGCACATGTCCTTGCGCGTCCACGAGATCGTTGAGGTTGTAGCAGCCTTGGGCGTCCGTGATCCAGCCCTGCACGGTGCCGCCGTCCACGGGGAACGGCGGCGCAGGCGCCGCCCATTCCTCCTCCAAGTGATCCACGGGCGCATTGCCGTCGCGCTTGGCATCGGCGCGCAGCCCCCACACAGCAAGCATCAACCCCGAAAGCGCCGCTCCTTCGGCCTTGGCGCGCGCAGCAAGCGCTTCTGTCTCGCGCAGCAATAAGGCCTCGTCTTGCGCGCCGCTTGCGGCCACCGCCGCCACCACGGCCACCACGCCCAACGCAAACAAAAGCGCGACACCGCGCTCGTTCATAGCTCGCGCTCCACAAGCACAGGCGCAAGCCAGCGCATCTGCGCTTGGCCCGTCTTCACCTTCACCTCCACAAGCTCCGGCAAGACGCGGGGCGCGCCGAGCGCGCCCCAGTTGTCCTGCCAGCGCCCGTCCTCGCCGCGCGCGCGCACCGAAAACGATGCCACCTTGCCGAAGCGCATCTCCAGCGCCGCGGCGCGCGCATGCATCATCCCCACGCTTTCACGCACGAGCTCGCCCGTGCGCTCATCCACATACCAACGAACGCGTGCAAGCTCAGCAAACTCGTCCGTGGCCGCAAGGAGCCTCAGGCGGTCAAACTCGCGCCCGGCGCGTGAATCGTTTTCAATCACCAAGGCCGGCGTTTGCCCGGCACCCGGGCTTAAAAGCGCAAGATCGCGGCGCAAAAGCAGCCCCGCGAGCAAAAGCTCCGTTTGCGCCTGTTGCGCCTTTTGCCAACTGCGCCAGCCTTTCATTGCGGGCGCAAGCGCTTGCGCAGCAAGCCAGGCCACGACCGCCGTAATCGCAATCGCAAGCAGCACCTCCAGCAAGGTAAATCCCCGCCTCATGGCAGCGCCCGATACACAAACAAGCGCACGGGCGGTTCACCCTCCATGCGCACCTCCACATTCTCGCGCACGAAACCCGCAAGCGCGGTTTTTTCAGCCCACCAGCGCACATGCAGCGTGGCTCCATCCCAACTGCGCGTAAAGCGTCGCTCCTCGGAAGGCACGGGCACGAGCAAAGCCTCGGCAAGTTCGTTGCGCGCGGCTTCTACAAGCGCGATCTCATGGCGCAGGGTGCGCAGCGCATCCGCCGCGTGCGCAAGCCGCAGCGCAAGCGCGCCCAAGGCCGCCGCGAGCACCCCCACGGCGACAAGCGCCTCCAAAAGCGTGAATCCCTTAGCGCGCACGCACCACCTGCACGGGAGCAGGCAGCGGCGGCACGCGCACGATGAGCGCGGTCTTATGCTCGGCAAAGCGCAGCCGCACGGGTGCAAACGCGCCTGTGGGCGGCACGGTGAGTTCGGCAAGCGGAGGCGCCCCCTCTTTCGCCCACACCCCGGCAAAGCGCGGCGTGGCCGCAGCAAGCCGCCATCCCTTGGGATATTCCCCTTGCGCCAACAGGCGCCATATGGGCTTCTCACCCCGCCATTCGCGCGCTTGCGCCTCCCAGCGCCGCGCAAACCAGCGCAGCCGCACGGGCCTTCCCGTCATCACGGCCGTCCAGCGCAGCTCGCTCCAACTTCCCGCAAGCGGGCGCAAGGCGTCCTCGGGATGGGGGCGCACGAGCGCCCACCAGCGCGGCAGCACGAGTGCCGCAAGCAGCGCAGCCAGTGCAATGACGATCAGCACTTCCAGCAATGTGAATGCAGGCGCGCCGCTACTCCCAACTCGTGATGTCCGCATTGACACCGCTTCCGCCGGGCTTGCCGTCGGCGCCGTAGGAAACGAGATCGTAATCTCCATGCACGCCCGGATAGAGATAGACGAAATCACGGCCCCAAGCGTCCTTGGGCACGCGATCCAAATAGCGCTTGCCGTTGGCGTCGGGCTTGGCAAGCTCGGCAAGGGTTTTCGGATACGCGCCGTGCTGCAACCGATAGAGCTTGAGCGCCTCTTCTATGCTCTTCATCTGCACGCGCGTGGCCTTGACCTTGGCTTCTTCGGCGCGCTCAATGAGCCTTGGCGCGATCAGCGCCGCCAAAAGGCCCAGAATCACGAGCACGACCATGATCTCCAAAAGCGTAAAGCCGCGTTGCCGCTTCACTGTTCCTCCAGCCAAAAGTCGTTGCGCTGCAAAGGATCGTAAACCCTGATCACGCCGTCAATGTGCACGCGCGGGCCTGTTGCGACTTCCCCTGCTTCGTGGATGAGCCGATCCAGCGCAAGCCATAGGCCCACCACCAAGCCGTGCCGGGCGACGGCCTCAGCCGCATAGCGCGAGCACACGGGATAAGAAGGGCAACTGCGCCCGTCAATGCGGCCCAAAAAGGCCTGCCAAAACGCAAAGGGAAGCATGCGCGGCGTGCTTGTCGGCGCCCCCATCGCCCACCAAAGCGGCGCAAGCGCAAGCGCCCCGCTTGCCAAAAGCGCATACAAAAGCCCTGCGCGCTTCACCACGGCCTACCTGGAAGCCCTGAGGCCTGCCACAGCCCCGCCCACCAGCGCGCATAGTCCTCCACGCTTGTGCGCTCGGCAAGCGAAACCGAAGAGAACACGACCCCCGACCACAGCCAAAGCGTGATCCAGGCGAAAAAGACGACCACCGGCCCCATGCGCCGCCGCCAGGCCCAGACGGTCAAGCCGAACATCGGCCAGACGAACAAGGCCGCCACAAGCGCATCCTGCTTGCGCCCCAAAAGCAGGTGCCCAAGCCCGGGCACAAGCGCTGAGGCAAGGCCGATGCGCCAGGGATGCGCCGGGGCAGGCGGCGGATGCGCATTTTGCCAGGTGCGCGCAAGCACAAGCTCGGGCAAGGAAGGCGCGGACGGCAAACGGGTGCTGCGCGCAGCACGCATCGCCAAAAGCGCGCAAGCCGCCTGCAAGCGGCGCCCCCAAATCCCATGCACCCCCTGGGCCTGCACGACCGCACAAGCCGCAAGCGCCTCTTGGATCTTTCCTTGCGCGGCGGTGGCGATCAGGCGCGCATAGGCCGCCTCTTCATCGGCAAGCGCAGGCCACGCCGCACTTGCCAGCAACACGCACAGAATACACATGCGGATCATCGCACGAGCGCGTTCATTTCCACAAGCGGCAGCAAGATCGCCGCGGCCATCGTGCCCACCCCCACGGCCATGAGCAAAATGAGCGCAGGCTCCAGCAAGGTGAGCGCGCGGCGAATGCGCGCGGCCACTTCAGCCTCCATGCGGTCGCCGACCTTGAGCAACATGCGATCCAAGGTGCCGCCCGCCTCCCCCATGCGCGCAAAGCGCACGAGCAGCGGCGGCGCAAGCGCGCTTCTTCCCAGAGCCGTCGCCAGCGCCTCGCCTTCGCGCACGGCTTCGCGCGCCTCCAAAAGCAGCGCGCGCACGGGCGCAAGCGCAGCGCCCTCGGCGGCGATGCCAAGCGCGGCCAGAAGCGGCACGCCGCCTGCGAGCAAAAGCCCCAAGGTGCGCGCCGCGCGCGCAAACTCGGCGCGCAGCCAAAGCCTTCCCAAAAGCGGCATGCGCACAAGCCAGGCGTCCATGCGCGCGCGCAAGCGCGGCTGCCTGCGCGCCCACCACGAAGCCGCGCCCGCAAGTGCAAGCGCAAGCCACACGCCCCACTGGCGCACGAAGGCTGAGGCGGCCAGCACCACGCGCGTGATGAGGGGAAGCTCGGCATGCGCATGCGCAAAGACGCGCGCCACCTGCGGCACGACGAAGGCGAGCAACGCATAGGCCACGAACAGGCCCGTTGCGAAGACGATGGCCGGATACAGAGCAATGGACAAAAGCTCCTCGCGCGCAGCAAGCCGCCTGGCGAGCAACTCGGCCGTGCGCGCGCATACAGCCGCAAGCGCGCCCGCCTCCTCGCCCGCCTGCACCATGCGCCAAAGCGCCTCAGGCGCGCCGACCTCCGCAAGCGCCGCCGCCAACGAGGCCCCTTCCAGCACGCGCCCGCGCAGCGCCGCCGCAAGGGTGCGCACGCGCGCGCTCTCCTCATGCTCGGCGATGGCGGCCAATGCCTCGGCAAGCGGCGCGCCGGCCTCCAAGAGCGCAGCAAGCTGCTCAAATACGGCCAACCAATCGCGCGTGCGCACCGCAATCCGCCGCCGCGCGCGCACGGCATCCGCGGTCATCAACTTGCGCGGCACAAGCCCTTGGCGCTTGAGCAGTCGGCGCGCGGCGCGCTCGTGCTCGGCCTCCAACTCGCCGCGGCGCACGCGCCCCTTCGCATCCAAGGCCTCATAGCGAAACAACGGCATCAGGCCTCCTCAAGCGCCCCTTCGCGCGTCACGCGCAACACCTCTTCTATGCTCGTGATGCCCGCGGCGACATGGCGCGCACCGTCTTGTCTGAGCGTGCGCATGCCCTCGCGCGCGGCGATTTTGCGCAGCCGATCCAAGGACGCCCCGTCGTGGATCGCGGCGCGCAAGGCCTCGCTGATCTTGGCCATTTCGTAGATCGCGATCCGGCCGCGATAGCCCGAGCCGCGGCAAGCCGCACAACCCACAGGCTCATACACCGCTTCCACCTCCGGATACGCATCCGCAGGAAGATCCAGCAAGCGCCAATCCTCGGCGCGGGCCGCACGCGCGCGCTTGCACGCAGGGCAAAGCCTGCGCACAAGCCGCTGCGCCTCCACGAGGATGAGCGATGAGGCCACAAGATACGGCTCCACCCCCATATCCGTAAGCCGCACGATGGAGGAAAGCGCGTCATTCGTGTGCAAAGTCGCAAGCACCAAGTGGCCCGTAAGTGAAGCTTGAATCGCGATCTCGGCCGTTTCCAGATCGCGGATTTCGCCCACCATCACGATGTCGGGGTCCTGGCGCAGGATGGAGCGCAAGCCCGCTGCAAAGGTAAGCCCGATCTTCGGGCGCACCTGCATCTGCGCGACCCCAGCAATGCGATACTCCACGGGATCTTCAATCGTCATGACATTGCGGTTTTCGCGATCCACGGCGAGCAGCGCCGCATACAGCGTCGTCGTCTTGCCGCTTCCTGTGGGGCCTGTAACCAACGCAATCCCATGCGGCGAAGCGATCGTTTCGCGCACAAGGGCCAGGTGATCCTCGGCCATGCCGAGCTCTTCCAAGCTGAGCATGCGCGCGCCGCGATCCAAAAGCCTGAGCACGACGCGCTCGCCAAACGCCGTGGGCAGGATGGAGACGCGCACATCCACCTCGCGGCCCGCCACCCGCACGAAGAAGCGCCCGTCCTGCGGAAGCCGCTTTTCGGCGATGTCCAGCCCCGCCATGACCTTGATGCGCGACACCAGCGCCGCATGCACGGAAGCAGGCGGGCGCACGATCGTGTGCAGCACGCCGTCAATGCGAAAGCGCACGAGCACCTCGCGCTCGTAAGGCTCAATGTGCACATCGGAGGCGCGCTCGCGCAGGGCCTGGGCGACGAGCGCATTGACAAGCCGCACCACCGGCGCGTCATCATCGGTCTCCAAAAGATCGGCGACCTCCTCCACCTCGCGCGCGATGTCCTTTTCAGCCATCTCTTCCACCATCTCCGCGGCCGTGGCGCGCGTCTCTTCCAGCGCCTCGTGCAGCACGGCCTCCACCTCCGCGCGCGGGCGCACGAGCACCCAAAGGGGCTTGCCCGCCTCGGCCTCCAAGCGCGCAAGCAGCCACCAGGGCCAAGGATCGGCGTCCTCGGCCACGAGCACGGGCCGCGCTTGCTCTTCTTCCGCCCGCCAGGCAAGCGGCACGACACCCGCCTCGCGCCAAAGCGCCGCAGGCCGCGCCGCGAGCGCCTCGCGATCCGCTGGCCGTCGTTCGGAAAGGGATGGCGCTGCGCTCATGGCTTAGAAGCCCCTTTGGGGGCAAAGCGCTTGGGAAGCTTGCGCGGCGCTTCCGGAAAGAGGATCGTGCCCTCATTCGCGGGCTGTTCGTAAAGCGAGCGGATGTCTATGTATTTTTCATTCACGAGCGCCGCCAAGTCCTTCGGATTGCGCACGATGTGCGGCTTGAGGAAGACCATGAG
The DNA here is from genome assembly GCA_015487905.1 of Mariprofundales bacterium. GTDB lineage: Bacteria > Pseudomonadota > Zetaproteobacteria > Mariprofundales > S012-25 > S012-25. Next base: position 20,325 of record WFOX01000084.1, on the reverse strand, counting down.
GTTCGTCTTGCGATGCTGGTTTTCGGTAAAGCGAAAGAACTCGCCGAGGATCGGGATCGCACCCAAACACGGCACGCGCTGCACGGATTGCGTATCATCCTCGCGCATAAGCCCGCCAAGCACGATCGTTTGGCCGTCGTGCGCAAGGACAACGGTTTGGATGGAGCGCTTGTTCGTGATGAGATCCGCGCCTTGGGCGGTCGCTTGGCGGTCAATGCTGGAGATTTCCTGATAGATCTCCAGGGTGAGCGCATCGCCGGCCGCAATGCGCGGCTTCACCTTGAGCTTGAGCCCGATGTCGCGCCGCTCAATGGTTTGAAACGGGTTGGCCACACCCCCTTGGGTTGTGGCACGGCCCGTGATGAACGGCACATTTTGCCCGACGATGATCTCGGCCGATTCGTTGTCCAAGGTAAGCAAGGTGGGTGTGGAAAGCACATTCGCGTGCGCGCGCGTCTCAAGCGCCCTGGCAAGCGCCCCGAGGTTCAAAAAGGTTTGTCCGCCGAAGCGGATCGTGCCATCCACAAGCCCCACCACAAGCCCCGCGCCCGTGTTGAAGGGGTTGGCGGCCACGCTTTGGATGGACACGCCCGATTGCGAAGGGAAGTTCGTGCCCCCGAAGGCCCGGCGCTTGGGCTGGTTGAAGTTGCCGAGCGCGCGCCATTCAATGCCGAACTGCTCCAGCGCATTCGCCGAGACCTCCACGATCAACGACTCAATGAGCACTTGGCGGCGCTCAATGTCCAAGCGATCAATCACGCGCGCGATCGCGCGCCAATCGTTCGGATCGGCTGTCACAAGCAGCGCGTTCGTGGAAGGCTCGGCGACCACGCGCACCTCTCCCGCCACAACCCCCTTCTTGCCCTTGGCCTGCAAAAGATCCGCAAGCACCTTGGCCATCTCCTCGGCCTTGGCAAAGCGCAAGTAGCGGATGTGCAAGCGCCCCAGATCCGTTTTCGGCTCCTGATCCAAGCGGCGCACGAGCGCCTCCGCCTCATTGAGCAAAGGCGGAGGTCCCACGAGCACGAGCGTATTGCCGGGCTCATGCGCAATCGCTTTGAGCGCAAGCGCGCTTTTGGCCGGATACAAGCGCCCAAGCAGACTGGCCAGCTTCTCGGCTGAGGCGTGCGCAAGCGGCAAGATGCGCACGCCTACGGCCTCCTTGCGATCCAAAAGGCGCACGAGCCGTGCGATGCGGCGGATGTTCGCCACCGCATCGGTAATCAGGATCATGTTGCCGCGCGGATAGGCGACGATGTGCGAGTTGGGCGGCACAAGCGGCCTGAGAATCGCGACAAGCTGCTGCGCATCGGCGTATTGAAGGCGGATCACGGTCGTTGCAAGCGCATCTGTGGCCCCTTGGGGGCGCACAAGCACGGGCACGGGCTTTTGCTTGCCTTCTGCGCGCGGCACGATTTTTACGACATTGCCCTCTTCCACGGCCGCATAGCCGTGCACCTCCAAGATGGAGAGAAACACATCCCAAAGCTCATCCGCGCGCATCGGCGTTTCGCTGATCACCGTGACCGTGCCGCGCACGCGCGGATCCACGAGAAAGTTCTTGCCCGTGGCCTTGGCTACATACTCCATCACGCGGCGCAAATCCGCGTTTTCAAAGTTCATCGTGAAGCTTTGCGCTGCGGCCGCGGCCGCCAGTGCGAGCCACGCCGCGATCCCCATCCACCAACGACGCACCGCTTCCCCCTAGCGCATTTCGTAGTTCAAGGTCATCTCCACGCCCCGCCGCTTGATCTTCACGGCGATATGGCTGGCATCCTTGAGCTTTTCGTAAAGCTGCATCGCCTCTTGCGGGGTTTTCACGACGACGCCATTGACCGCCTGAATCACATCCCCGTTTTGCAGCCCGATTTTCTCATAGACCGAACCCGGCACGATGTTCGTGATCATAAAGCCTGCGAACTTGCCGTTCTCATAGCGCGGCACGACACGCGCTTGTCTTAGAATCTCCGGAAGATGCGCAAGTTGCCGGCGCAGCCAAGGGCGCGGGATGCGCCGCCGCTGCACCTGCGGCACCACGGGTGCGCGCGCCACCGTGCGCTTCGGCGCGGGCATGGGCCTAGGCGAAAACGCCGCTTGCTTGGGCTTGATCAGCGCAAGCCGCTCACGGCGACCCCCATGCTCCACCACGGCATAATCCGCCCCCACCTCCACAAGCCGCACGCCCGGGGCCACCTCATCTCCAAGCCAATACACCGCCTGTTTGCCGTGCACGAGCAAAATCGCCGCCGCCAACGGCCCTGTGATCACGCCCACAAGCTGTGCATCCAGCCGCGCAGGCGGCAAGGCCTGCGCAGGCGGCTGCGCCGCCTTCGTGGGCTTGCTCGGCAAAGCACCGAAAAGCGGCGCACGCGCAAGCTCCGCAAGCCACGCATCCCAGCGCGCCTGGCTTTCTGCTTGCGCATCCAGCGCCACAGGCTCCTCACCCGGCGGTGCGAAGGTGTAGCCGCGCCAGATGGTGGCCGCCATCGCCGCAAGTGAAGCCGCCATCACGGCATAGGGCGCCCAAGCCAACATCGCCACACGCAAGCGTTGCATCGCCGCAAATGTAGCAAATCCGCTTCCAGCTTTCGCGCACGAAAAATGCGCGCGCGGCGCTAGGCTTGGCGCATGGTAAGCAAGCCCAAGCGCGTGTTTGCCTGCACCTCTTGCGGCGCACAACACCCCAAATGGCTCGGGCGTTGCCCCGATTGCGGCGCTTGGAATGCGCTCGTGGAAGAGGTCGTCGCAAGCAAAGAACCCGCGCGGCGCGCGCAAGGCGCGTTTGCCGATCCCATGCCGCTTCCTCAGGCCCCGCGCGCAGCAGGCGCGCGGCTTGCGACCGGCATCGCCGAGCTGGATCGCGTGCTCGGCGGCGGTTTCGTGCCCGCATCCAGCGTGCTCGTCGGCGGCGATCCCGGCATCGGCAAATCCACGCTGTTGTTGCAGGCCGCCGCGGCCTTGGCGCGGCAAGGCCATGCGTGCCTGTATTGGACGGCTGAGGAATCCCCAGCGCAGGTGCGCATGCGCGCCGAGCGCCTGCAGGCGCTTGCCGAGGATGTGCATGTGCTGCATGCCGCCGAGTTGGAGGCGGGAGAAGCCGCGCTTGCTGCGCATGCGTATGCATTCGTCGTCGTGGATTCCATTCAAACGGTCTTCACCGAGGCGCTGACCAGCGCCCCAGGGACGGTCGCGCAGGTGCGCGAGTGCGCGCACCGGCTTGCGCGGCTTGCCAAGGAGCGCGGCTTTGCGCTTGCGCTTGTGGGCCATGTGACGAAAGAGGGCGCAATCGCCGGCCCCAAGGTGCTGGAACACCTCGTGGACACCGTCTTGCTCTTTGAAGGCGATCGCGGGCTTGCGCACCGCATCCTGCGCGCCGTCAAAAACCGCTTCGGGGCGGCAGGCGAAGTGGGCGTGTTTGAGATGGGGGATGCGGGGCTGCGCGGCGTGGATGAGGTCTCACGCTTTTTCTTGGCCGGTCGCACGGCGGATGCATCCGGCGTGGTGGCGCTTGCCGCATTGGAAGGCACGCGCGCCCTCATGGTGGAGGTGCAGGCGCTTGTCGCCCCCACCGCATTCGCCCAGGCCAAGCGCACGGCCGTGGGGGCGGATGCGGCGCGCTTGATGATGCTCGCTGCGCTCATGGAGCAGCGCCTGGGGCTTGCCTTTTCGCAACACGACATCTACCTCAATGTCGCAGGCGGGCTTCGGCTCGTGGAACCGGCCGCGGATCTCGCTGTGGCGCTTGCGCTGGTCTCTTCGCTTTCCAATGCGCCGCTGGGCGGGGATTTGGCCGTCTTCGGCGAGGTGGGGCTTGCAGGCGAGCTGCGGCCCGTGGCGCAGCCGCAAGCGCGCGTGCACGAGGCGGCGCGATTGGGCTTTCGGCGCGTGCTTTTGCCGGCGGCAAGCCTTGCGCGCGTGCGCGAAGCGCTCGCCAAGGCTAAACTTGGCAAGTCGCCTGAGCTTTTGGGCGCGCGCACGCTCAAGGAGGCGTTGGAACTCGTGGGCCTTGGAAGGAGCGGCCTTCGGTGAATTGGCTGGATTATCTGATCCTGGCGATCATCGGGCTATCTGCGGCGATCTCGCTCGTGCGCGGCTTCGTGCGCGAGGCGATTTCGCTCATCGGCCTCGTCGCCGCCTTCTTCGTGGCCGGGCACTTTTCCCCGATCGCGGCGGGATGGGTGCTGCCTTGGGTGAAGCTGCCGGCGCTTTCGGAGCTTGCCGGCTTCGCGTTGCTGTTCGTGCTCGTGATGTTCGCCTTCGGGCTTTTGGGTTGGCTTGCGGGCAAGCTCGTGGATGCCGCCTCCCTTACGGCCACGGATCGCGTGCTGGGGCTTCTCTTTGGCGCCGTGCGCGGGGCTTTGCTCGTGGGGCTTGCGTTTTTGATCTATACGAGCTTGGTGTCCGAGCCTGGACCTTGGATCAAGCAAAGCCGGCTTGCGCCCTATGCGATGCGGCTCGGCGATGCGATCGGTCATTGGATTCCGAAAGGGTATCCGTTTTCGCGTCAGGCCGCGCCTGAGATCCCGCTTGCGGATCGGGCGCGGCTTGAGGAAATGCTTCGCAAAGCGGAGAAGCGATGAATCGCGACCGGTTTATGGATGAGTGCGGGGTGGTGGGCGTATTCGGCCACCCCGAAGCCGCCAACCTCGTCTATCTCGGGCTTTACGCCTTGCAGCATCGCGGGCAGGAATCGGCCGGCATTGTGGCCACCGACGGGCGCAAGTTTTCCAGCCATCGCGGCATGGGGCGCGTGGCGAGCGTCTTTCGCAAGCGCGACTTGGAGGGCTTGCGCGGGCCGCACGCAATCGGCCATGTGCGCTACTCCACAAGCGGCGATTCCAGCCTGCGCAATGCGCAGCCGTTTTCGTTTGAGTATCGCCACGGGGGACTTGCGCTGTGCCACAACGGCAACCTCGTGAACGCCGGCAAGATCCGCGCGCAGTTGGAGCGCGAGGGATCCATCTTTCAAACCACCTCGGACACCGAGGTGCTCATGCACCTGATCGCCAAAAGCCAGGCGGAGACCCACGAAGATCGCCTGGCCGATGCCTTGCACGCCGTGCGCGGCGCGTTCTCATTGCTCGTGCTCGTGGGGGATCGGCTCATCGCCGTGCGCGACCGCTTCGGCATTCGGCCGCTCGTGCTCGGCAAGCTGGATGATGCGTGGATCGTGGCAAGCGAAACCTGCGCCTTTGACCTCATCGGCGCGCGGTTTGTCCGCGATCTTGAACCGGGCGAGATGCTCACGATCCACGAGGAAGGCCTCACCAGCCGCAAGCTTTGGCCCGATGCGCGCAACCGCTTTTGCGTGTTTGAGTATGTCTATTTCGCGCGCCCGGATTCCACCCTGGAAGGCATCAATGTCTATGCCGCGCGCATCCGCATGGGCAAGGTGCTTGCGCAAGAGGCGCCTGCGAGCGCCGATCTCGTTTGCCCCGTACCCGATTCCGGCACCGCAGCCGCCATCGGCTATGCGCAGGCAAGCGGCATCCCGTTCGGCATGGGGCTCATCCGCAACCACTATGTCGGCCGCACCTTCATTGAACCCAAGCAATCCATCCGCAACTTCGGCGTGCGGCTCAAGCTCAATCCCGTGCGCGAGGTGCTTGCGGGCAAGCGCGTGGTGCTCGTGGACGACTCTGTCGTGCGCGGCACAACAAGCCGCAAGATCGTGGAGATGGTGCGCCAGGCGGGTGCGCGCGAGGTGCATTTGCGCATCGCAAGCCCGCCCACGCGCCATTCCTGCTTTTATGGCATTGACACGCCCACGGAAGAGGAGCTTTTGGCCAATCGCATGGACATTGCGGAGATGGCGCGCGCGCTTGGCGTGGATTCCCTCGCGTTTCTCTCCCTAGAGGGGCTTTATCAAGCGCTTGGGCGGGCGCGGGATGCGCATTGCGACGCCTGCTTTTCCGGCGAATATCCCGTTCCACCCGGCGAGCGCACGCCGCCGCAGCTTTCGCTGCTGAAGCTGTCCACGCGCGAGGAGTTGGACTAGCCCGTCCGGCTGCGCCAAAGCTCCCAAAAGATCACGCCGAGCACGATGATTCCGATCACCTCGGCGATCACGATGGCCACGGTTTCGGTGGTAGGCGAAACGATGCCGCCGATGAGCATGTGGATGCTGTAGCCGAGCACGAAGAGGAATCCAAGCCCGCCGAAGGCCAATGTCGCCAGCTTACGCATCGCCTCCTCCTTGGCGCACGCGCGCCAGCACATCGGCGAGATATGCGCCGAAGGCACGCGCAGCCTTGCGCTGCGCTTCCTGCACGGGCTGCGGCGCACCCGCCTCGTCACCCGTGCGCACGGCAAGCCCCCAATGCAAGCCCGCGTCGCGGAACTCAGGCACGGACTTCGCAAACGGCACGGGCAGCATCCCCAGCTCTGCAAACACGGCCCAAATGGACAAAAGCGCAAGCTCCGCGCCGCCGCCCGCACCCCCGAGTCCCCCGAAGGTCACGAAAGCCGCGCCGAGCTTGCCCTCCATCGCATCGCGCAGCCAAAGCTCGGAGGTGGCATCCAAGATCTTGCGCACGGGCCAGGCCACGCCCCCCATGTGCACAGGCCCGCCCACGACCCAAAGATCCACCTGCACGAGCCTTTGCACCTGAAGCGCATCCGTGCGCACAAGCTCGGCCTGCACGCCTGCGCCGCGCAGGCCTGCCGTGATCTGGCGCGCGATTTCCTCAGCATGGCCGTATTCGGAGTGGTAGCTCACAAGCGCCTTCACGCATGTCCCCCTTCGCGCATCCAGCCTGCGGGATCCACGCCCACGCTTGCGAGCGCCGCATGCCAGCGTTTGGCAGGCGGAAGTTCAAACACAAGCCCGAGATCCAAAGGTGCGATGATCCAGGCGTCCTCTTTGAGCTCGTTTTCCAACTGCATCGGCGCCCAACCCGCATAGCCCACAGCGACGAGAAAGCGCGGCAGGGGATGCTTGGCCATGGCCTCCAGCGCATCGCGCGAGGCCGTGATCGCAAGCTCTTCCGTAATCGGCATCGTGGCGGCGAAGCTTTGCGAGGACTCATGCAGCACGAAGCCGCGCGCAGGCTCCACAGGCCCGCCATAAAAGACCGGCACCTCCAAAGCCGTGCGCGCCTCCTCCTGCACCGCAAGATCAAGATCAGCCAGCAACCTCGCCACGGTGAGCGTGGGGTGCGGGCGATTGACCACAAGCCCCATCGCGCCTTCGCGGTCGTGATGGGCCATCACGATCACGGTTTCGCGGAAGTTCGGATCCTGCATGCCGGGCGAGGCAACCAGAAGCCGCCCGCGCAAGCTCATCACTTGCTCGGCCATGGCCAACATCCTGCAAGAAGCCGCCGGGCCGCTGCAAGTGCCGCGGCCATGCCGCCCGTCTGGGCGCGGCCTGTGCCGGCAAGCGCAAGCGCCGTGCCGTGATCGGGGCTTGTGCGCACGATCGGCAATCCCAATGTGATGTTCACGGCCTCGCCGAAGGCAAGGGCTTTCAGCGGCGCAAGCCCCTGATCGTGATAGCAGCAAAGATGCACATCAAAGCGCTTGCGCAGATGCGGCGCAAAGGCCGTATCCGCCGCAAGCGGGCCTTCTACGCACACGCCCGCGCGCCGCGCGTCTTCAGCCGCCGGCACGAGAATCGCCTGCTCCTCCTCGCCGAGCGCCCCCTCTTCGCCTGCATGCGGATTGAGCGCCACAAGCGCAATGCGCGGCTGCGCAAGCCCGAAGCGGGAAAGCTCCGCGTGCAATTGCAAAAGCATCTTCTTTACGCTTGCGCGCGAGATGCGGCGCGGCACCTCGCGAAGCGGGATGTGCGTGGTCAATAAGGCCACGCGCAGCAAAGAAGAACCAAGCAACATCATCGGCTCGCCGCCTGTGCGCGCACCGAGCCACTCGGTATGCCCGGCAAATGCAAAATCCGCATGGCGCAGCAAATGCGCCTTGTGAATCGGCCCTGTGGTGAGCGCAAGTTTGTGCGCCTGGGCAAGCGCAAGCGCATGCTCCAATGCGGCCACGACCACCTGCGCAAGCCGCGCCTCCATCTGCCCGGGCGAAGGCGCGCCGGGGTCCTCTTCGGGCCACCAAAGGTGCAGCCGCCCCGGCTCCAGCGCCGCAGGAAATGTCGCGTGGCGCACGAGGCGATCGCCCAGCGACACGCCCAGCGCCTTGGCGCGCATGAGCAACCAACTGGGCGGCGCAATCATGAGCACATCGGAAAAGGCCGCAGGATCCTCAGAAAACAGCTTGAGCACGACATCCGGGCCGATGCCCGCAGGCTCGCCAAGCGTGAGCGCAACCTTGGGCGGCCCTAAAACGGCCATTGCACGCCGCGGCAGCCCTTCTTTTCAATGCGCGCGCGCGCCTTCAAATCCGCAATCCAGGCGGGCAAGCGCTCCTGAACGGCTGCATTCACAAAGGCCTGCTCAATCTGCCCCCGCATGGCCTCAAAGCTGTTCGGATCCACGCGCCTGCGCGCAACAAGCCGCAGGATGTGCAGCCCAAAGGGGCTTGCGACCACGCCGCTGGTCTGCCCCGGCGCAAGCTTGGCCACTGCTCTGGCCAAAGCTGGCAACATCTGGTCGGTGCGCAGCCAACCGAGATCGCCGCCCTTGTCCGCATTCGGCCCTTGCGAGATCTCCTTTGCACGGCGCGCAAAGGCCTCGTCATCGGCATGCGCAAGCTCGCGCGCAAGGCGCTCGGCCTGGGCGCGCACGCGCGCGCGCAGCGCAGCCGACGCATCGCGCGGCACGCGCAAGAGGATCTGGCGCAGATGCACCTCCTCATAGGCCTTGCCTGCGCGTGCGATCGTGCGCGTGCGATGCGCGACGACTTGGAAAAGATGAAACCCCGCGGGCGAGCGCACCGGCTCAGAGATCGCGCCATCCGCAAGCTGCGCCACCTTGCGCAGCAAGGGTGGTGCGGCCTCCGCGGCGATCCAACCGAGATCGCCGCCCTGATCGCGATCGGGCGATTGCGAATACAGGCGCGCAAGCTTTGCGAAGTCTTCGCCTTGCAAGGCGCGCGCGCGCAGCGCCTCCAACTTGCGGCGCGCGGCCTGCACGGCCTGCGGCGAGGGGTTGGGCGGCAAGGGAAGGAAGATCTGCCGCAGGCGCACCTCGTGCAATGTGCGCCCACGCGCCCAGCGCTTTTGATAGGCCTCGCGCAAGACCTCCTCAGGCACCTTCACCTGCGCGCGCACGGCCGCATTGATGAGCTTGGCGATCAAAAGGCGCTTTTTGAGCCGCTCACGATAGCGCGCAAACGAAATCCCTTGCGCTTTGAGCACTTCCGGCAAGGTGCCCGGGGCAAGACCGTTGCGCTCTTCAATGTTCGCAAGCGCCCGTTCCAGCTCCTCTTCGGAGACCTCCAAGTGCAGGCGCTTCGCCTCCTCCAGCTCCAGATCCTCCACAATCTTCGCGTCCAGCACGCGCGCAAGCAGATCCTCATCCACGGCCTGGCCGAGCTCGCGCGCAAGCGTTTGGGCTTCTGCGAGCACTTCGCTGCACACAATCGGATGGCCGTTGACGACCGCGCCGATTTTGTCCACGAGCACCGGCGCTGCGGCGGCAAGCGAGGGTGAAGCCGCAGCGATGAGTGCGAAGAGATGCCTGCGCACGGGCAAAGCTCCTTTGCGGATCAGGCTAGCGCGCGCCGAGGCTGCCCAGGCCTGCCAGCGTAAGCAACAAGCGCACGCCGCGGTTGCCGGGTGCTGCGCCAAGCCCGCGCTCGGAAAACGCGAACAACGAAAGCTCCCAGCACGGATGCACATAGGTGAGCTCGCCGGTTGCGCGCAGCCACCGACGCCGCTTGGCATCGTAATCGCCGCTTGCCTGCACGCGCCAGCGCGTCCAGCGCCAATGTGCACTTGCTTGTAAGCTGCGGGCCGCAGCGCCAAAGGCAGGCTTCGTTTCCCAATAGCGCAGCGAAAGCCCGCCTGCTTGGCCCGTCCAAGCAAGCGCGGCCTCGCTGCGCACGCGCTGGCGCGCGCGCAGATCCCACATGCCTTCGCCCGTAAGCGAAAGCCCTGGGAGGGGTGCAAGCACAAGCCGCGCCAGCAAAGGCTCCCAACCCGTGGCAAGTGCGTGCGGCTGCAAGGCGCGGTCGGTGATCGGCTCGCGCCAGCGATAGCTCACACCCAGGGCAAGGCTTGCAAGCTCCTGCACGCCTGCGTCCGTGCGCCGCTGCCATGTTTGCGTGTGCACGATGCTGAGCCTGCGCGCGCGCTCTATGCGATCGCCGCCCGCAAAGCGGTTGGTGATGCCCAAAGCGGCCCAGCCATAGGGCGGCAGCGACCCATCCAGCAGAGGAAGGCGCGTCTGCTCCGGCGCGCGCGCAGCATGCAGCTCCAGTTTTAGGCCCACCTCGTGGCGAAACGCCCCATACAAGCGCTCCCAAGCCGCTTGCCCCCAAAGCCGCGCAAAGGGAGCTGAAACCGAGGCGCGCACGGGTGCAAGATCGCGCAGCCGCCAAGCGATCGTGCTCACGCCCAACTCGCCGCCTGCGGCGAGCCCCCCAGGCAGCCATTCGTGTTGCAAGCGCAAGGATGCCAATCCCGTGCTGCGCAGCCCGCGCAGGCCCTTGCGGCGCACAAAGCGCGTAATGGTGGCCGCAAGCGCCAACGAGGCATCCCGCCCCAGCGCAGGCGACCACGAAAGCGCAAGCTCAGGCAGGCGCGCAAGTGTGGCGGCCTGCAAATCCGGGCGCGCCAGGTTTTGCAAGCTTTGTGCGCGCAGGCGGGCAAAGCCATCGGCAAAGGTGTAAACAGCCGCTGCTTCGCGCACGAGATACGGCGTTTGCGCACGCGCTGGCGCAAGCTCGGCAAGATAGAAGGGGTCTGAAGTGCCTTCGCCGTGGGCGGCAAGCGCGAAGTGTTCGCCGAAGTGCGCGGCAAGCTCGCCGGCCCAGCGGCTGCGCGTGCGCTTGCGCACGCGATCGCGTAAGCCCTCGCCCTCCAGGCGCACGCGTCCCCACGCCGCGGCATGGCGCACCTCCAGATTCGCAAGCAGGCCGCGCCGCGAAAGCCAAGTGGGGGTGAGCGTCGCATCCCAGTCCGCGCGCGGCGCCCAATAAAGCGGAAGCCCCAAGACCGTGCCGCGCTGGCGATCGCTTGCAAACACGGGCGCAAGCACGCCTGAGTGGCGGCGCACGGCCTGGCGCCAATACGGCGTCCAGATCACGGGCACGGGGCCAAGCTCCAGCCGCGCGCCTTTGGCCGTAAACCACCCTCCTTTGAGATCCAATACGCCGGATGCAGCGCGCACGCGCCAGGACTCCGCCTCAGGCGGGCAGCGCGTAAAGACAAGCTCCTCGGCGCGGATTTCGTCGGACCCCGTGCGCACGATGCGCGCAGCCGCAAGCCTGCGGCCGTCGGGCAAGCGCCATTCGGCCTGCTCGGCCTTTGCGCGCTCGCTTGTGAGCCACACGCGCATGCGCGCAGCTAATCCTTCGCCCTTCGGCGTGCGCAGTCGCACATGTCCCTGGGCGCGCAAAAGCCTCGCTTTGGGATCGTAGATGAGCCGATCCGCAAAAAGATCCTCGCGCGGCGCGTTTTGCCAAGCCTTTCGCCAACGCGCGCGCAATGAAGGTGTGGGATGCGCATAAAGCCTTGCCAGCGCCGCTTCATCGCGTCGGTTCCAGGCCCTTTGCCAGCTTGCAAGCCATGCGCGCAAGGCTTGGGGGGCTTCCTTGGCCGCGCGCACGGCAAAACGAGGCGCAATCGGGCGCACCGCCTCCGCGCGCAAGCCCTGCGCCGTCGTGCGCAAGCGAAACAAAAAGGCGCGGCTGCGGCCGCTGATCGTTTCACGAAAGCGCGCGCGCACAAGCCAGCGAGAAGCCGTGTTTCGCCAAGCAAGCCCTTGCAAGCGCAAGCTTGCTGTGCGCACGGCATGCACATGGCCTTCGGCCACGAGCACGCCGCCCGGCTTGCGCTGCATGCGATCCGCCGTGATCACAAGCGCCGCCTGCGCAGGTGAAGAAAGGGCGCAAAGCGCCGCTAACAGGCCCGCGCGCAGCCGAAGTAATTGACGGAAAGATCGTCGCAAAAGCGGAATGTGCGCGTGATGGGGTTCACGCAAAGCCCGCGCAGATCCACAAGCCGCAGGCCCGCATGCCGGCAGGCGAGTGCGACTTCAGAGGGGCGCACGAGCTTTTCATAGCGATGCGTGCCGCGCGGCAGCCAACCGAGGATGTATTCGGCGCCGACGATCGCGAAGAGAAAGGCCTTGGGCGTGCGGTTGATCGTGGAAAACACGAACAGGCCGCCTGGCTTCAGCATCCGGGCTGCGGCCGCCACCACAGCAGCGGGATCGGGCACATGCTCCAAAAGCTCCATGCAAACGATGAGATCGTAGGCGCGTTTGCGGCCTTGGGCGAAGGAGATGGGATCGGTTTGCTCATAGCGGATCAAAAGGCCTTGCTCTTCGGCATGGGCGCGGGCCACGGCGATGGCGCGCGCGGATGCGTCTATGCCTTCCACATGGGCGCCCTCGCGCGCAAGCGCCTCGGCAAGGATCCCGCCGCCGCAGCCCAGATCCAGCACATTTTTGCCTGCAAGCGCGCCTGCGTGCTCTTGAATGTAGGCAAGGCGCAACGGATTGAGCCGATGCAAGGGCCAAAACGGCCCTTCGGGATCCCACCAGCGCGCCGCAAGCGCATCAAAGCGCGCGACTTCCTCTGCATGCACATGCCCCGCCACGCGAGCAAGCCTGCGCCGACACCTGCGCACAGGCAAGCACACACCTCGTTGCACCCACCTTGAGCGCGCGCCACCATCCCGCGCATGCCGCTTGCACTTGCAGCGCTGTTGCTTGTCTCGTGCGCGCTCAACCCAAGCGGGCTTGTGCTCGCCCCGGGATGGCAAGCGCATTCGCTTGCCGTTTGGCGGCACATGCGGCCTGACATGATCGCCTACCGGCCCGGAAGCCGTTGGGCCTATGTGACGCTGGAAAACCCCGCCAGCATCTCTTCGCCCTCGCTTGGCGCCTTCCGGCCGCACGCGCGCGGCCATGCGATCCTCCTTTATGGCCTGCACCGCGCCGATGGCCTTAAGTTCGCGCCTGATGGCAGCCTTTGGATCGGCGAGGAGGCCGATCAGGGCCTCATCTGGCGCATCGCCGAACCTGATCAGCTTCCGGCTGAGCAGCGCGTGGAACGCGCGCACTTGGAAGTCTCCCACGATGCGATCGCGCCCTTTTTCCCGGCCGGGCGCTTTGCGCACGAAGGGATCGCCTTTTCCAAGGACGCGCGCTTTGCCTATCTTGCCGATGAGCACCCCAAGGGATGCCTGTATCGCTTGGAGCTTCGCACGCACGCGCTCTTCGTGCTCGCCAAGGGCGGCTGGCTGCGCGTGCGGCATCCTGAGGATGCGCGCGCCGAAGGGCAAAGACTCGGCTGCCGCACATTTGCGCGCATTGAGGACATGGAAACGCTGCCAGATGGCCGCATCGCGATGGCCGAAACCTTGCGCGCGCGCGTGCTCGTGCTGGATGACCGCGGCAACCGTCCCAAAGTGAATGTGTGGCTTGCCTCGCCCCAGCTCGGCCATCCCGACAACCTCGCTTGGGACGCCTCCCGCCATTGGCTTTGGATCACGGACGATTCCACGCCCTCGCGACTGCTTGCTTGGACGGGAACAAGGATTCTGGAGGTGGCGCGCCATCCCAAGGCCGAGATCACGGGCGTGCTCGTCGTCGGCCATGAGGTATGGATCAACCTTCAGCGCCGCGACCGCGGCCCTGATCTTACCGTGGCCCTCGCGGAAGCCGCAAAAACCCGCTAGATCCCCTCGGCAAAGCGCACGCGGCCTGAGGCGAACACGGGAGTGGTGAGATACTTCTCGCCGCCGTCCGGAAAGATCACGACGATGATGGCCTCTTCCCCTGCTTCGGCGGCGCGCTCGGCTATGCGCATGGCCGCTGCAAGCGCACAGCCCGAAGATTGCCCCGCCAAAATCCCCTCTTCGGCCGCAAGCCGCTGCGTCCAAGCATAGGCCTCTTCCGTGGAGATGCCGATCACCTCGTCGTGGGCGGTGGGATCGTAAATCCCAGGCCGAATGCTGGATTCAATGTGCTTGAGCCCCTCAATGCCGTGAAAGGGGGAATCCGGCTCGGCCGCGACGACGCGAATCTTGGGGTTTTTGCGCTTGAGAAAGCGCGAGGTGCCCACGAGCGTCCCCGTTGTGCCCAGCGCGGCGACGAAGTGCGTGATCTCGCCGCTTGTATCCCGCCAAATCTCGGGGCCGGTGGTTTCCTCATGCGCCTTGGGGTTCATCGGGTTGTTGTATTGATCGGGCTTGAAGTAGCGCGCCGGCGCCTCTTGATAGATCTGGCGGCACAAAAGGATCGCCCCGTCTGAGCCTTCCAAGGGATCAGAAAACACAAGCTCCGCGCCAAACGCGCGGCAAATGCGCTTGCGCTCGTCCGACACATTGCCGGGCATGACGAGCTTCACACGATAACCGAGCGCTGCGCCGATCATCGCAAGCGCAATGCCCGTGTTGCCGCTGGTGGAGTCCAAAATCGTCTTCTCAGGCGTAAGCTCCCCGCGCGCAAGACCGTCTTTGATCATCCACCACGCAGGCCGATCCTTGACCGAGCCACCCGGATTGAAACGCTCCAGCTTCGCAAGGATCTTCACGCGCGGGGCGAAACGCTTGGGAATCCGCCGCAGCTCCACGAGCGGCGTGTTGCCGATGCACTCAAGAATCCCCTGCAAAACCCGACTCCTCGGCTTGGGATTGCATGCAAAAGCCGACGGCAACGATGGCAATCTGCGCGCGTTCCTGCAACCGCTTAGGGCCTTTGCGCGGCGCGCACCGCCATGCGCAACGCAAGCCAGCGCGCAAAGAGGCTAAAGGCCGGCCGCAGCGAAAAGCGCCGCATCTCCTCCGGCCAGCGCAGCAGCCCCCAAAGCGCATCGGCCACGGAAGGGGAAATCGCCTTGCATGCCAGCCAAGGGCGCAACGCCGCGCGCGCGATGAAGGCCGCGGGCACCTTGGCCGCATAGCGGCGGCACCAATCCTCGGCGGCACCAAGATCGGCGTTGGCGGGTTCTGCGCACAACCGCGTCCATGCGGCAAGCTCTTTGCTCCAGCCGCGCGCTTCCAACGCGAGCAAGGGCCTTGCCGGCACCTCAGCCGCAAGCTGCGCGGCCTCTTCTGCGGGCACGCCCTGCTGCACAAAAAATGCGCGCGCTTCTTGCTGCGAAGGCGGCGGCACGGGCACAAGCACGCAGCGCGAGCGGATCGTGGCCGGAAGGCGCAAAGGATCCGAGGCGGCCAATAGCACGAGCGCTTGCGCAGGCGGCTCCTCCAAGGTTTTGAGCAAGGCGTTGGCGGCCTGCGGATTCATCGCCTCCGCCTCGGGCACGAGCAGCACGCGCCGCATCGCTTGCGCGGGCGCAAGCGCAAGCAAAGCCAACGCCTCGCGCACCTGATCCACGCGCACATCGCGCGCGCCTTCGGCGCGCACAAGCAGCACGCAATCGGGATGCGTGCCGGCCGCAAACATGCGGCAGGCGCGGCAGCGGCCGCAGGCGCGCGCCTCTTCGCAAAGCGCATGCTGGGCCATTTGCTCCAAAAGCAGCCGCTTACCGATGCCTGCAAGACCTGCAAGCAGCCAAGCATGCGGCATGCGCGGCCCGGCAAGCGCGGCGCGAAAGCGCGCCAAGATGTGCGCGTGCATCATGCCCCCAACTCCTCCAGCAACGCGCGCACATGCGCAAACACCGCATCGGGCGGGCCTGCGGCGTCAATGCGGCGATAGCGCTGGGCGTCGCGCGCCACAAGCTCGGCATAGGCGCTGCGCACGCGCGCGAAAAACGCTTCATCCAAGGTGTCAAAACGGCTCGGATTGCTGCGGCCTTGCATGCGCGCCCGTGCCGCCGCAAGCGGCACATCCAGCCACACCACGAGATCAGGCCGCACACCGCACTCGGCAAACGCAAGCACATCTTCAGGCACGGCAAGGCCGCGGCCTGCGACTTGGTAAGCGCGCGTGGAATCCGTAAAGCGATCGCAAAGCACCCATGCGCCGCGCGCAAGCGCAGGCGCGATCACCTCGCGCACATGGGCCGCGCGCTCGGCCAAGAACAGCAAAAGCTCAGCCTCCGGGGCAAGCTCATGCGCGAAGATAAGCTCGCGCAGCGCAGAACCGATGGAGGAGCCGCCCGGCTCATGCGTCGTGATCACTTCTCGTCCGCGCGCACGCAGCCATGCCGCGGCCTTGGCAAGCTGCGTGGATTTGCCCGCGCCGTCTATGCCTTCAAACACGACGAAACGGGGTTTTAAAGCCCGGGGCGCCACGGCACGACCTCCACGACTTGCACCGCAAGCGCCTTGGGAAGCCCTGCAAGCAGGGCCAAAAGCTCCTTGCGCATTGCGGCCGTGGTCCATATCTCTTGCAGGCGCTTTTCTGGATCGCGGCAGCGCACCACGCCCAAGCCCTCCTCGGCCTGCACGAGGGCTTGAAACAGGGTCATCTTCTCCGGCCGCACATGCACGCGCACGATCCAGACCTCATCTGCGCCGCGCGCGTTCAATCGCAATCCAGCGTCGCACATTGCGCTCATGCTCCTCATAGGTGCGCGCAAATGCATGCCCGCCCGTGCCGTTGGCGACGAAATACAGGTAATCCGTGTGCGCGGGATGGGCCGCGGCCCTAAGCGACGCGCGCCCGGGATTGCAAATCGGCGTGGGCGGAAGGCCCTTGCGCGTGTAGGTGTTCCAAGGCGTATCCGTTGTAAGATCGCGGCGGCGCAGATTCCCATCAAAGCGCCCGCGCGTGCGGATGATGCCGTAAATCACGGTGGGATCCATCTCCAGGCGCATGCCGCGCGCCAACCGATTGTAGATGACGCTCGCCACGATAGGTCGCTCGCGGGCAAGCGCCGTTTCCTTCTCCACGATGGAGGCAACGATGCGCACGACGCGCCGCCGCTTGGCATCCGCGCCCACCAGGCGATCCAACAGCGCATCCTGCGCATGCGCCATCGTGGCGAGCAGATGCTTGGGATCCAGCGGGCGCGCATAGGTATATGTCTCCGGCAAAAACCTTCCTTCGGGGTCTTCGTGCGGGAAAAGCGCCTTGAGCGCCGCTTGCCAGCGGGCAAGCGAAATACCGGTTTTGGCGGCCAAAAGCCGCAGCATCTCGGCGGTCGTAAGCCCCTCGGGGATCGTGATGCGATGCAGCACCACCTTGCCTTGGGCGATCTTGCGCGCCACATCCAAGGTGCTCATCCGCCCCGCAAAGCGGTATTCGCCCGCCTGCAAGTGCTCGGCCAGACCAAACATGCGCGCCGTCCAGACGAAGCCTGCGGCGCTTGGCACCACCCCCGCATGCGCAAGCATCCTGCCGATCGCATGGGCATCCGCCCCTTTCGGAAGCATAAGCGTGCGCGGGGGCGCAATCTCCCGCGGCCAAAACGCGATCCACACCACCCAGCCAAGCGCGGCGAGCACAAACACCCACGCCGCAAGGCGCCTTGGGTTCATGCGTCTGCCTTCGGCCATCCCGGCTCGCCTACCAACGCCTTTGCAAGCTCCGCCACAGGCGCCTTCGCAAGCGCGCGTCCTTCCAATGCCGCCGCCGCGCGCACGAAGACGCCGCCGTTTGTGATCGCGATCGCCTCGGCCCGCCGGAGCATCGCCTCGGACACCTCCTCCTCGCGTGCGGCGCCAGCCGCCACGAGCGCGCGGCGCACGACGCCGTCCAGCACGCCCGCTTGCACGGGCGGCGTAAGCCAGCGCCCCTGATGATAGACGAAGAGATTGCCCCACGCCGCCGAAAGCACGCGCCCTTGCCAGCTCCACACGACGACTTCATCTCTGCGCGGCGGCGCCTTGGCCCACGCAAGCCGCATCAGCGCGTAATGATGCGCGAACTTGGCAGGCAAAGGCGGCGGCGCAAAGGGCCAAGCGCGCACGACAAGCCGCGGCCTATGCGGCAATGGCGAAGGGGCCTGCCTTGCTTGCAAATGCACCTTGCCCTCTGCAAGCCAGGCCGAAATGCGCACGCGCACGCCTTCCTGCATGCGCGCGGTGAGCGCTGCATAGGTCTGCATAATCGCTTCGGTATCCAGCGCCGCCCCCAAATGCGCAAGCGCCTGTGCCATGCGCGCGGCGCGTGCGCGCCAATAAAAGACCTCGCCTTCCACCTTGCGAAAGGCGTCCAGCACGACGGGTTCTGCACAAGGCGGCGCTTCGTTCGTCCAAACGACATCCATTGCTTGCTCATCGTAAGCGCGATGAAGGAGAAGACAACCGCGTGACGGTTGCCTACTCCCCGTCCTCGGCGGCATGCTTTCGTTATGAAGACGCCCACGCTTGATGCTTCGCAGTGCTTGAACGCAAAGGCGCCGTTTGCATGTCGGCGCTGCGCGCAAGCTTGCCCGGAAGAAGCGATCTCCATCCGCGAAGGCGGCGTGCCAGCGCTCAATCCGGACGCATGCACGGGCTGCGGGCGCTGCGTGGCCGCGTGCCCCACCGAGGCTTGGGCGCTTGCCGATACGAGCGGCAAGCAATGGTTCGCGCGCCTTGCCAAGGCCGCAGCGGGCAAACCCGTCTTTGCGCTTCGCTGCGCGCGTGCCGCAGGTGAAGGATTCGTGCTCCCTTGCTTGGGGCTGTTTCGTCCCATGTGGCTGCTCGTGCTCGCCGCGCTCGGCGTGCGGCGGATCGTCGTGCACGGCACAAGGCTTTGCGCCACATGCCCGCACAAGCACGGCGCGCGCCATTGGCAAGAGGTGCAAGCGCGCGCCCGCGCATGGCAACGGCGCCTTGCGCGCCCGCTTCCCGAGCTTGTAGAAGACCACGCCTCCGCGCCTAGGGAGGCCGATCCCTCCATCGCCGCACGGCGCGCCTTTTTGCGCACGGGGCTTTTCGCGTTCGTGCGCGCCGCTGCGGAGGCCGCCGCCACCGCCGAGCGCCCGGCGCCTGCATCCGAGCGCGAGGCCGTCGTGCGCGCGCTTCGCCGGCTCGGCGCAAGCTACGGCACCGTGGAAAGCGACCTTTGGTGGCCGTTTGGGGGGCTTGTGGCGCGCGAGCATTGCACGCTTTGCGGCGCTTGCGTAGAAGCCTGCCCGACCCACGCGCTTGCGCTCATGCGCGAGGGACACACCTTGCTCGTGCAAAAGCCCGCAAACTGCGTGGGCTGCGATGCATGCGTGCGCGCATGCCCCGAAGGCGCGATGGAGCGCACACCAGGCGTGCAATGGCCCGTGCTCGCGCAGGGCACAAGCGTGCCATTGCGCATCTCCATTGCCGAAAGCGAGGAGGCCCGCCATGCCTGAACGCACGCAAATGCCTGTGAAGCTCTTGCATGAGCTAAGCGGCGCGCACAGCGAAGGCACGCTGATCGTGGATCGCTTCGCCGCGGGGGAGCGCCGCAAACGCGCCGTGCTCGCACTGCTCGGCGCATGGACGCTGGGGGCGCTCACGATTGCAATCCCGATCGTGCATTTCGTGGCGCCGTTTGTGCTCTTTGCAGCCGGCATCTGGCTTGCCGTGCGCTTCTGGAAAGAACACGCGCGCATGCGCGAGCTTGCCGGCACTTGCCCGAAGTGCGGGAACAACTTCACGAAAGAGATGGAAGGAGCGCCGGATCTTCCCGTTTGGAGCGAATGCCCGCACTGCGGCGCATCCTTGGCCGTGCATGCGCGCGACGAAACCTGATGCCTGAGCGCCATTGCGCGGCTTGCGGCGCCGTCTTCGGCGACGATGTGCTCTTTTGCGGCATGTGCGGCGCATTGCTCTCCGAAGACGGCCACGGACCGATTCTGGGCGGCTACGAAATCTTGGAGCGCATCGCGGCAGGCGGCATGGGGGTCGTGCATCGCGCGCGGCGCCTTGCGGATGATGCCATCGTCGCCGTCAAGCTCATGAAGCGCGCTGAAGATGCACGCGCGCTTTTGCGCTTCGCCCGCGAGGCGAACACGCTCAAGCGTCTTCGGCACCCCGGCATCGTGCGCCTGATGGATGTGCTCTCCCATCCGAAAACGCCCGGGCTTGTGATGGAGCTTTTGCGCGGCTGCACCCTCAAGGAGCTTTTGCATGCGCGCAAGCAGCTTGCGCTTGCCGAGGCCGTCTGGGTGGGGCTGCGCGTGCTGGATGCGCTCGGCTATGCGCACGACCAAGGCGTTGTCCATCGCGATCTCAAGCCGTCCAATGTGTTTCTCACCGATGAGGGCGGGCTCAAGCTTTTGGATTTCGGCCTGGCCAAGGGCATAGAGGATCGCGACCTTACGCAAACGGGCATGGCGCTCGGTGCGTTTCTTTACACGCCGCCGGAGCAGGTGCGCGGCGAGCGGCCGCAGCCCGCCACCGACCTATACGCATTCGGCTGCGTGCTCTTTGAAATG